>JBATKL010000277.1:0-5384 GCA_049669385.1 Candidatus Electrothrix sp.
AACAAGAACAATACAGCTTCAGAAAACAGCTCCCAAATAAGATCGATTAACAGTTTCATCTATCCTCCTCCTTATCAACAATTCGCGGCTCTTATAGTAGATATTTTAAAAAGCATAATTCATGCCAAAAAATCATTTAAAACAGGATGATAGTAATTATTTTTCTCAAAAGATAGGTAACTGCTCTCGATGCCGGTTGTTCTATACAAAGAGAAAATATTCTCTTAAAAAACATGTTATTAAAAGAAATCTGAAAAACAACAAAATTTGTCATCAATAGACAAAAAAGGCGGTCGAATCACCGCTACCACCTCTTCTTTAACAGCTCCCCGAAAAAAATCAATCCATCATAAATGAACTTTTTTGGGTGACCTGAGGATGACGGCCCCTTGGGCGGTCAAAATCACCGAAAAGCAGGCTTGGAGGGCCTTAAAAGGGGGTGTTACCACTGTTTCAATAGGGATGAAAAAGAAAACCGATTGCCATTGACCCAGAATCAAGGTTTGCCAAAGTCGACCCAACCGACCATTCAAATAAAAAATCGCAATACCCTCGAAAGGATATTGCGATCTTGAAAAACGCTGTTTAATCAACAGAGCATCACATAGGAACGATCAGCTTATTGCTATCCTCGTTCCAGGTAACAATGATGTACCACAGAACCATGCTCAGTGTGATCAAGCCCAGGGTCCATCCGTAACCCATTACATCGGGCATGTAGACATATTTACCCAAGTAACCCGCCTGCTCAATACCTACAACGGTGATAGTGTCGGCTGCATCAATAGCATCCTGAATCTCATCAACATCAGCACCCAGAAGACCATATTTAGCCTGGGTCATCAGGTCATGCAACTTTGCTCCGCCGATTTCGAACTCCATCCCTTTAAACCACAAGCTCATCAGGGAATTGGAAATACCGAAAAAAGGAACCACGATCCAGAGTTTAATCTGTCCCTCTCCCACACGCCAGAGGGTACCAGAACCGCAACCGCCAGCCAGCATACCACCAAGACCGAAAAGAAAACCACCAACAACGCCGACCCAACCAAAGGTACCACGCACATAGTTGATCGGGGCCAGAACAGCTACTCCCTCATTGCTCGCAGGTACAGCAAACTTAACAACAGCACCACCAATAGCCAAGATAAAGATGGACAGGGCCACGGATTTCGCCAGGGTGCAATCACCGGTCATATGCGGCTCACGAAAACCCTGAATCATGCACCAACGACCACGATGCATGGCATACCCCAATCCTGCGGCAATCAGCAGGATACCGGAAAGAGAAGCAATATAGTCCACATTACCGTCTCCGTTATACCCATTGTACTGATACGCACCCCAAATCAAAGCGACAAGCGCACCTAGGCCGCACAGGGTCTGAACAACGCGGGGAACCGGAAATGTCCAAGCCCCCTTTGAACCCCAGGTGATATACTCCATCTCTTTATAGAGCAGCCATAAGCCAAGCAATACCCCGATAACAATGCCCAACCACATGGAGAAGCCATTGGCTGCCAGGTTACCGAGGGCATTATACATACCTCCGACATTACAGCCACCAGCCAATGCAGAACCGACACCCATCAGGATACCGGCAAGGACGCCCTTAACCACTTCCCGGTACGGGGGAAAACGAAAGGCAAACTGTCCACCAAGGCAGGCAGAAAGAAAAGAGCCGCCGAGAAAACCGATACCGATCACGGAACCGGAGTTGATCAGCGCGGATTTCGGCGCATCCATAGCCCCGAAGGTGATACCGTACAGGATCCAATCGCCCCAGTTACGGATGGCACCAACCGCGCCCCAGGGACGCCACCAGACCATAATTAAAATACTTAACAGAGCAATAATTACGCCTGTAATATTGGCGTTCCACTCGGTTTCGCAGAGCTCTTTATACAAGGCCCTCGTCTTCCCTAAAAAACTGGACTCACTCATGAACATCTCTCCTCTTTTTCAGATTCTCTGACTGAACAAAAATTAATACTGTTTCATCCTCTTAACTTTGGCCAACGGCCTATATTTTGAACAAAAAAACATTCCACCTATATTTATGCAGCAAACAGACCTTTTATCAGGCCTTTCTTTACCGTTACAGTATGTTTTTGTCAAGACCGTTCAGGGGATACAGCGAGCAAAAGCATCCCCTATTCAAAATATAAAACAGGCTTTCAAAGAGTTAACAGGATAATACAACAGAGATATATCTGCATTAATCCCTTGACAGAAGAAGTGCTATTCGTTATATGAAACAGTTATTTTCCAAATAAGTAAAAACTGAAACGCTGAAGCATCATGGCCTTTCAGATAAGATTTAATCAGGTAGTACTGAACAATTTTATTTTTTATTTTAACTAGGTAGGAGAATCAAATGAGTGACGTAAAAACTGCACCTGAAGGGCTGGATGTCGTATCTGTACTTGACGCAAAAGGCCTGAGCTGTCCCATGCCTCTGCTGCGTACTAAAAAAGAAATCGGCAAGATCGACGGCGGTCAGGTTCTGCAGATCGACGGAACCGATCCGGGTTCACGTAACGATATCCCCGGATGGTGCGCCCGTGCCGGTCACGAGTACCTTGGCGAAAAAGAAGAATCAGATTATATCAGCTTTTTCGTTCAGAAAGGTTGATTGCTGATTAATTTGATTTAAAGCGCGTACGTTGATGACGTCTCAGAAGGAGGATAAAGCCAATGGCTGCTGATCCGAATAAACTTGCTATTTTTGTAACATCACCGCAAAACATGGCTCATGTCGTGGGCATTGCTGAAGCCACTGTTAAGGCAGGCAAGAAACCCATGATTTTCTTTACCTACAAATCTATTCACCTGACCAAAGACACACGATTCAAGGCTCTTGCCGAATTGTGCGGAGAGGATGATATCGCGATTTGTGCCGACAGTTACACCTGTGAAGGATATGACTCGGCAAAGGATATCCCGGCAGGGTTGAATGAAAAACAAATGAGAACCCAGGCATTCCACGGCGCTCTGCTGGATGAATGCGGCAAGTACATAGTTCTATAAGGAGCGTACACAAATGGAATCATTAAAAGTATACATCCTGATTGCCAATCGCATGTATAACGATGGCATTCGTTCGGCTCTCGGACTTGCTGTGGAAAACCACTACGGTTATCCGGTTATCATGGACGGAGAATTTCCGAAAATGTCCGAGTACATGGCGGAAAACATCGCCTGGATCGCTGACATGGAGGGTGAGGTGTTGAGCTGTGGCGCTGATGCGCCCGAAAACCTGCCCGAAGGCGTTGAGATGACCAATATTGATCTTGAAGCATTAGGCGAAAGAATGCGTGATGCCGACGTTATCATTCCCTACGGCCTGCCCAAACAGACTAAAACGCCGCCGCCTGCATGTGCAGGATAGGATAAGGAGGACTACGCAATGAAAATATTACAAGTCTATCGTTCTGAACCGAATGATAATGTCAAGACACTGGTTGGAATTCTTAACCGTGATCGTGATGCTGATGAGTTCAACCTTCAGGGTGAAAATCCGGATTATGATGAGCTTGTTAAAAAGATCTTTGATGCCGACAAAACTGTCTGCTGGTGGTAAATCACCACAGGCCTGCATTGGCTGAATAATATCTTGAGAACGGCCTGTGATCGCACTGATCACAGGCCGTTTTTCTTTTCCATCTCCCTTTGCGCCCTTACGCCCTATCGGATCCCACCTCTTGCCATAATAACTCTTACCATAATAACAATACAGTAACAAGTAACAGCACAGACAGCGCCCCGTTGCAATCTCGACATTTTCATGAGACGAAAAAATAACTCAGGAGAAAAATTATGACTGTCAAGAAAGGTGAACACAACAAAGGGACCATCATCTACTGTTCGCACGGCGGAGGCCCACTCCCCATACTCGGAGAGAAGAGCCATGCTGCCATGGTCGAATGCATGAAAAAACTCTCTACCTTCATCAAGAAGCCGGATGCTATACTTGTTATCAGTGCTCACTGGGAAGAAAAAGCAGCAACGTTGTTGGGTGTACCCAAGCCTGCCATGCTCTATGACTACTTTGGTTTCCCTGAGGCAGCATACAATATTACCTACCCTGCCCCCGGAGCTCCTGAACTCGCAACAAGGATCCAGCACCTGCTGACTCAAAACCAGATAGAAAGTCAGATTGATGGCAAACGCGGCTTTGATCACGGGCTGTTCATCCCGCTCAAACTCATGTACCCTGCTGCTGATATTCCCTGCACGCAACTCTCTTTAATTGCAGGATTAGACCCGGCTGTTCATTTCGCCTTGGGAGCAGCTCTGAATGAGTTACTGAATGAAAATATTTTGGTTATCGGTTCCGGCTTTTCCTTTCATAATATGTCAGAGTTTTCCTGGGACGGAACCACGCCTCTGGATGCAGTCAATGATAGCTTTCAAGACTGGCTACTTACAACATGCACAGATGCCTCCTTATCACAGGAAGAACGAGAACAACGGCTTCTCCAATGGGAGCAAGCGCCGGGAGCACGCTTCTGTCATCCCAGGGAAGAACATCTCCTTCCCCTCCATGTCTGCGCTGGAATGGCGGGTAAAAATGCTGTCGGTAGCAAGATCTTTGATGATTATATTCTTGGAAAACGGGCGATTGCCTTGCTGTGGTAGGGGCGCTGTTATAATCCCGGCCCATAAAATGGAATTCAACTGATCTTCCCCGGTGTATTCAACAAACCCCACACGTATTGCCGAAAAAGTCCGAGGCATTGTCCAACGGATCACCTACCATAGCCAGGATAACGGCTGGTCCGTGCTGCGGGTCAATCCCTTTGACAGCCAAGGCGAGACGGTCACTGTGACCGTTCATCAGATGCAGGTCTTTGCCGGGGCCACTATGGAGTTTTCCGGTTCCTGGACCGTCCACCCGAAATTCGGGCGGCAGTTCAAGGCGGATGAGGCAACTGAGCTGAAACCAGCCTCTGCCGGAGCCTTGGAAAAATATCTCGGCTCCGGGCTGATTAAGGGCGTCGGCCCGAAGACGGCCCAGAAGATTGTCCGTCATTTCGGCAAGGAGACCCTGGAGGTCTTTGAGGAGCAGATCGAGCGCCTCACCGAGGTGCCTGGCATTGCCAACAAAAAACTGGCTTCTATCAGTGCGGCATGGCAGGAGCACCGGGCCATCCGAGACGTGATGCTCTTTCTCCAATCCCACGGCATCTCCACCCTCTTTGCCGTGCGCATCTACAAGCAGTACGGCGACAACTCCATCGCTCTGGTCTCAGAAAATCCCTACCGGCTGGCAGCGGATTTTTACGGGATCGGATTTTTCTCCGCTGACAAGGTGGCCCTGTCCATCGGTTTCGGACCTGACTCTCCTCTGCGCATCACAGCGGCCATCCGCCACGTCCTGT
>JBATKL010000278.1:0-6454 GCA_049669385.1 Candidatus Electrothrix sp.
AGGCACGCAGCAACGAGGCTGTGATCTCCGGTCGCATGGTAACCCCCTTGTCGACAAAGGTATACATCTCTTTTTCGACAATATCGGTGGTCTCTCCGATGGTGCGGGCAAAGAGCTCGGTCTTTTCCAAAATAGGTAAACGAATTTCACAAATGCCGAAACGGCGAAAAATATCGCGAGCTGTTTTTTCGATTTTCTGCCAAAAAACGATTTCATCCGACAGGATATCTTTTACTCCGTTAATCGCCTTGATTTTCAACGTGTACTCCTCAAATTGTCCGTCTTAGAGTGCATTAAAATGTATTAAAATGCATTTGGGTGCAATCTTCCCTTTCAGTTAAAGAAGGAAAGAAAAAGTTCAAACTTAATTCATTTAGCCTGGAAAAGTCAAGCCGATCTCGTAGGAATATGGTACCCTAAACAAATATTTTAAATATGGCTTGATGGGGGATACTTGACAAAGCGATCACGGCGTAGCATTATGGATAGAATGCGAACTCTTCCGGCGTCCCTGTCATTTGTATACGGAGAGAATATAATGAAAAAAAAGAGAATATAATGAAATTACCTGAACTTAAAATCGGTTCTTTCACCGCACGGATCCCTCTTATTCAGGGGGGAATGTCTATACGAGTATCGACCTCGGCACTGGCGATTCCAGTAGCAGACTGCGGCGGCATCGGCACAATCGGCGGCTCCGGCATTCCGGTTCCCGAACTGAAAGAAGATATCCGTAAGGCCAAATCTGCCACTGATGGTATTATTGCGGTCAACATCATGTATGCTATGAGAAATTTTCACGACCTTGTCATAGCATCCATTGAGGCCGGAGTCGATATGATTATAACCGGGGCAGGATTTTCCCGGGATATTTTCAAAATCGGCAAACAATATAACACCCCTATCATCTCCATTGTTTCTTCACCGTCCTTTGCCCGGCTTGCTGAAAAACTCGGTGCCGCCGCCATTATTGTTGAAGCGGCAGAAGCTGGCGGACATCTTGGCACGGATAAACCTTTGCGAGAAATCTTTCCAGATGTCCGCAAAGTGGTTTCCAAAGTCCCCTTGATTGCAGCAGGCGGTGTTACTGACGGCTTTGAAATGGCCGAGATGATGGACAAGTACGGCGCTGACGGTATCCAGATCGCATCCCGCTTTGTTCTGAGCGAGGAATGCTCTGTTTCCCAGGAATTTAAGGAAACCTATCTGGAGGCCCAAAAAGAAGACATTGTTAATGTGCAGTCGCCGGTCGGCATGACGGGACGCGCCATTAAAACGGACTTTATCAGACAAATAGAGCAGGGTGAAGATGTTTCCCCAGAAAAATGCAAGTTCAAATGTCTGAAAAAATGCAGCTATAAATACTGCATCAACGACCGTCTCATGGCCTCCTGCGAAGGGGATGTTGACAATGGATTGGTTTTCTGCGGTGCCAATGCCTATAAAATGAAAGAAATCCTTCCGGTCAAAGAAATTTTCAACAGCTTTGTCCGCGATGCGGAATCCGTGTATAAGGAGAACAACCAAAACAAAACGCAACAAGAAGGAAGCACTGAGATCGCCTGATCCGTAGACCGCATGACAGCAATGAACCCCCATCAGCCTTCAAACTCCTCAACCTCCTCAAACTGTCATTCAGAGGAACGTCATCAGGAAGGCTTCTCATATCAGAGCGTAAACTCTGTGATAAAGTTATTTGATACCCGTATGCAACCATGAACGGCACCACAGAAAATGATTCGCAACTGACAGAAGAAAAAGAAGGAAACGGACGCATTATTCTCTCGTCGGAAGAACATCCCATCCTTGAGAAGGATATTGAATCCGAGGCCCTCAAGGTCCTCTACAGGTTACGGGATGCCGGATATTCAGGATATCTGGTCGGTGGCGGAGTACGCGATCTCTACCTCGGTAATAAGCCGAAAGATTTTGACATCTCCACCAATGCCCGACCAGGCCAGTTGCGTAAACTTTTTCGTAACTCCAGAACCATAGGAAGACGTTTTCGGCTGGTACAGGTCTTTTTTAAGGGCAATAAAATCATTGAAGTCTCTACCCTTCGTTCCAGAAGCGAATATGACAGCGATGAACCGGACAAGGTGCTGCCCGCAAATAACACCTTTGGTACCCTGGAAGAGGATGCCTATCGCCGTGACCTGACAATTAACTCTCTTTTTTATGAGATTGAAGAAAAAACGCTTATCGACTATGTCGGTGGTGTCCAGGATCTGACGGACGGTATCATTCGCATTGTCGGTGAGCCTGAGCAACGCATTATTCGCGATCCAGTCCGCATGCTCCGGGCGATTCGTCACGCGGCCCGTAATGACTTCAGTATTGAAGAAAAAACCCTGGAGGCCATTAAAAACCATACGGATAAGCTTGATCTTTGTCCCACTTCTCGGATCAGAGATGAGCTGCTCAAGGATCTGCGCGGCGGCCACAGTAAGGCTTGGGCTACCCTCGCTCTTCAGACCGGTGTCTTTGCAACCCTGTTCCCCTTTTACAATGAGCTGCTCAACAACGAAACCGAGGGACAGATCGTTAAAGGTGAAATACTGGCCTTGCTGGGCGCTTTGGACAAGATCTATTGCGAAGGCAAAGAAAAAGGACGGGTGCTTCTTGAAGATGCCATGCTCTTTGCTCTCCTGCTCTGCCCTTGGGCCCTGCGTCATTTTGACCTGTTTAACCATGAACTCAAGGGACCGGGATACCACCGTCTGTCAAAATCTATCAGAGGTGAACTCGACCAGGTTTTTGCCCACCGTCTCAATCTCAAACGAGCCATCAAGGACAAAATCACCACCCTGTTTGTGAATATGTCCTCCTTACAAAAAAACCGTAAGGGTGACGCTTGGCCGGCCTGGCTGCGGAGAAAGAGTTATTTCCCTGATTGTTCGCGCTTTTATGCCTTACATCAGGAGGCAATTGCCGGGGAAGCATTGACAGATCTCACCCAATTTATTGAAGAAGTTCCAGAAGCCGTTGCAGAGGTCCAGGTTCAGGAAATAGCGCCTGCTCTACTGACTGGGGCAAACCCATCAGAAACACCGCGACGCGGTGGGAGAAGAGGAGGCAACAACCCGGCCTTTAGCAGTGAAAAACACGGAGTATTTGGACTGCGCAAGGGGTAAGGTTGCGTTTCCTCCTCTATAATATCCGCTATGGAACCGGCATTGGCACCCGATTTCATTTCCCGGTTCCCTATGCGGGATATTTAAAACGCTCAATAGAAAATTATCAACAGATTACCGAGTTTATCAGCGGACTGGCTCCTGACTTTGTCGGGCTGGTGGAAGTCGACTCTGGTTCTTTTCGAACAGGGAACTGCTGCCAGGCCGAGTTCTTGGCTCGTCACTTGGAATATGATCATGTTGTTGCCTCGAAATATCGTTGCGGCTCCCTGCCCCGACGCGTTCCGGTCCTTGCCAAACAGGGAAATGCTCTCCTGAGCAAAGAAAAACTCCTTGATCATCAGTTTCATTTTTTTGAAAAAGGCATCAAACGGCTTGTCATTGAAGCCAAAACAGCACATCTGACTGTTTTTCTTGTTCACCTCTCCCTGACCTATTACAACAGACAAAGCCAGCTCCAGCAATTATATGAGCACGTAAAAACAACGCAGGGGCCTGTCATCGTGGCTGGAGATTTTAATATATTCTGGGGTGAGCAGGAACTTGCTCTTTTCCTTGCCGCAACCCGCCTCCGCAGTGCCAACGACCAAGGCCAGCCTTCCCACCCGAGCCGCTCACCGAAACGTCAACTCGATTTCATCCTTTACAGCCCGGAACTCACGGTGAAAAACTTTTTCATCCCTGATGTCATCCTTTCCGATCACGCCCCGCTGGTTTGTGATTTTATAGAATAGCCTACTAAAAGAGTATCTCGTTTCAAAATCAGGATCAGGATCAGATCAGGATAGAATGGAGGGCACGGCACGCCGTGCCCCTACCAGAAAAGCGCAATATTGGCAGAAACAGGGGATGCCTTTCAGGGCAGGCACAGGGGCCTGCCCCTACATTCCCTACGGTTGAACCATCTCGGGTTGCCTTTCTCTGCTGAGGAGGAAATTCAGAATTGTTCCCAAGGCCCTGTTGATCATATTTTCCTTCTCAACCATCTCATACCCTTCTCCACCCGCTTTATTTGCCGCGCTCAGGTCAAAGGAAGCTCCCTCTGGATCAACATGGCGATGCAGGTTGTTCAGGTATTCCTGCACATCACTGTACCCGTCCTTATCATAATCGCTGGTGCTGTTTGCTGTGGTCAGGTTACCGAAAAAGAGCTGTTCCCAGGCATCGTCAATACCGTCCTGATCCGTATCCGCGAGCATAGCTGTTGCGACGGTGTTGATCAGCGCGGCAGTGCTGCCGCCGTAGGCTCCCATATCAACAGGTTCTCCGTCCAGGGATTGGCCGGTGCCGATACAGGGTGAATCGCCTGCCAGCCGATAGCCGTCTGCGAAGCGCGGATCAAGGGATATTCCCCCGGTTCCGGCATCAATATTGACGTAATCGCCGCCGTCGTTGCCGGAGACATCGTTATAGGCAAGGGTGAACAGGTCATGGGTCGCTTTGCCAAAGGTATTGTTTCCTTTGCTGCCTTTATCGCCTTTACTGCCAATTTTACTTCCGACTTTATTCTCGACCTTGCTCCCTTTACTTTCCTCTTTGCTTTTATTCCCCTTGCTCCCCTTATTTCCTTTACTTCCTTTGTTGTTGCCGAGACCGACAATACCGTTATCCTGATTAAAGGCGACAATATTATTGATAACCATCGCCGGATCATTACCGCCTGCACTGAGGCCGTCGCCGCTATTCTCCACAAGGGTGTTGTTGATCAGCAGGGGCATCACATTGCCCTGGAGCCGGATACCGTGCAGGTTGCCGCTGATAATATTGCGGGCAACCAGAGGCATCTGCTTGGCACCGCTGATATTGATGGCAGCGGCATTGCCCTTGCTTTTGCTGTTGCGGAGGGTGAAGCCGATCACGCCGCCGACCCGCACGCCCTGGAAGGTGATGACATCGTCTTTGCCGTTGCCGTCAATGATCGTCTCTGCCGGGTCGTCGGACAGGGCGACAAGGTAGACACCGTCTTTGAGTTTCAGCTTGGATTCCACATAGGTTCCGGGCTGGACGCAGACATTGCCGCCGAAATTGGTGATGGCGACGTAGTTGGCTGCGGCCTGGATGGTGGTGAAGTTGTCCGGTACTGTGGTGGCGCATTGGATGGGCATGGACGAGGCATCTGTTGGGTCGGAACCGGCACGATATTCCTCAAGATTGCTGTAGCCGTCGTTGTCCGCATCCTCAAAGGGTTCATGGGAGAGGTCGCCGAAATACTGCTGCTCCCAGGCATCGGGCAGACCGTCGCCGTCGCTGTCGTCGGGGGTGATGGTGCGGACGGCGGTTATGTTGCCGTTGGCATCGTAGTCGTAGCGGATGGATGTGTTGTCGCCGCTTGCGCTTGCGGTCAGCTGATTGAGGTCGTTATAGCTGAAGGTGCTTGCGGCGCAGAGGGGTGGGGTCAGGGTTGCGGTGAGCAGGGTTGCAATAATACAGCCTTTATTTTTCATTGAAGCAGACCTTTTTGTTTTTATGTAGGTTGGGGTGAGCTTTGCGAACCCCAACATCAACGGCTGTTCATTATTTTTGTTGAGATTCGTTTCCCTTTTTTGTTGGGGTTCGTTTCTCTCACCCCAACCTACGAAATATCGGTTCCTCGGACCAATCAGGCGGGTATTGACCGTTTTTGACGGCCCGGTGGAATGTCGAATACGGCCAATCCGCAACGCGGGCAACGTGACCGTGTTTGACCGGGTTGTAATGGATGTAGTTTGCATGGTTTGTGTAATCTTGCTCGTCCCGGATCAGGTGCTCCCAATACCGCCGTTGCCAGATGCCCCGTTCGCCCTTGGCTATTCGGCTTTTGCTCCGTTGTTCATCGACAGGGATGCAGCGTGAAAATCCGGCCTTAATCAGGGACCAACGCATGGGATAATTTGCATCGTCCTCCGGCAAAGTCCAGATTGCATGGAGATGATCGGGCAGCACCACCATCGCATCAATGCAAAAGGGATGTGATGTCAGCACCTCTTGCACAGCATTCCGTAAATCGTCAATGTGATCAACGAGCAGCGTCCGGCTCCGTTCCGCCAGATTGACCGTGAAGAAATATGTCCCGCCCGGCACATACACCCGTCGATATTGCATTCAATTCTCCCGCACCCTCCGATCATCCATATCCGTCATCCGTCATTCGTATAATTCGTAGGTTGGGGTGAGCTGTGCGAACCCCAACATCATCGGCGATAACACATCACGTCAAAATTCCGACACCGTTAATCGGGGGGACATTTCAACATGTTCGATGAAATACCGTTCGTTATTTTTGTTGAGATTGGTTTCTCTTTTTTGTTGGGGTTCGTTCCTCTCACCCCAACCTACGGGAC
>JBATKL010000279.1:0-3882 GCA_049669385.1 Candidatus Electrothrix sp.
GTTTATACGTACAGTTCCCAGCAATACCCGCATCATCTTTTAAAAAATATTCGAGGCATTTATTTGCAAAGAAGGAGGTCAAACTCATTTCAACGATACCCAGTAATCATCACAGAAATAAAAAACAGAAACCGATAAGAAACCCGCCTGAAAGCACTGTAGATTTACCGATGTTCTGTACAACTGCATATATTTATATTTACAAAAACATCTTCTCCGCCTATTATTACTGCTATTATTAACGTGTATTCAAATAAATATACCCTACCCTCATCTCTTCAAAAGACTCTCTTTTATATTTACTGGAAACAATCCCGACATTCCTTGACATACATCAAAAACCGTTTTTTTTTATGATTGATAAGAACGAAAAAAGAGCAGCTATAACAGACTCCATTCTTTTCCAAAATCTTTCAGACGAGCTGGTCAACGGGCTCATAGCTATTGCCCAACAAAAAAAATACCACAAAGGAGAAATCATTTTTCTGGAGGGCTGGCCAGTCTCTGGATTTCACCTTGTTGCCCAAGGCCAAATTAAAATTTCCAGGACCTCTCCAAGCGGTAAAGAGCAAATATTCCATGCCCTCGGACCAGGAGAACCCTTTGGACTCACAGCAATTTTTCACAACACACCCTTTCCAGCCTGTGCGACAAGCATGGTCCCGTCCACAGTTCTTCTTTTTCCAAAAACAGCATTCCTCCAGCTAACAAATACGCACCCCCCTTTAGCAATGTCCATGCTGGCCGGGCTGTCGCGACAACTATGCAAACTCGCTAAAAAAACAGGAGACCTTGCGCTCCAAGAAGTTCCACACCGGCTCACCGCCCATCTTATATATCTTGCTGAAAAGCAAGGCAGAAAAGATCAAGTGCTCCTTGATATGCCCAAATCCCAGCTGGCCTGTTTGCTGGGAACCAGCCCTGAAAATCTCTCCAGAATTTTTGCTCATATGAGCCGTGTCGGAAAAATCCGCGTTAAAGGGAGTACTATTGAGCTGCTCCGCTACAGGGAACTGGAGCAACTGCGCTAGACCAGATAATCGATTGCGCGAGAGCGTATTTCTCTTACAGATGACGTTCCCACAATCTGCCAAGGAAGCAAAAAAGCCGCTATCCTTCTTGCTTTTGATAAAAACTTTTTCTTTTTTTTGACATAGGTCAAGGATTTGGAATGCTCTTGCTGGTATACTGGTTTTGTATAAATCTGTTGTAAGCTCGAAAAAAGACGGGTGATTTATTCTCAAATCATTGCCGAAAGACAAAGGAGCTCTTTTATGTATATTGTATCGTTCCGAACAATCACCCTCCTGACCATTCTCTGTACTGCTTTCTTAACAGAACCTTTGCTGGCAGCTGATAATGCTTCCCACTTGGTCGATATATCTGGAAGGCAACGTATGTTGTCCCAGCGCATCGCCAAGGCCTACCTGTACCACGGTTTGGGTGTCTCCAAAAAAAATACCCGTATTCAGCTCCAGACATCCATCACAATGTTTGAAAGCGGTCACGCCAAGCTGAAGAAGGTCGAGGATAGCGAAGTGCAAGATATGCTTTTCTTTATTGAAAGTATCTTTGCCGAATACAAGGGCTTGGTGACAAAACCTTATAGCAAAGAGAATGCCGGTTTGGTCTTGGAGCTGAGCGAAAGATTGCTCGAAACCAGCCATCAGGTGGTCCTCCTTCTTGAGGAGGCATCAGGACAACATATTGACAAGATCATCAATGTTTCAGGAAGACAACGTATGCTTTCGCAACGGGTCTCTAAATATTACATAGCGTATCAGGCCGGATTTCAGGATGAGGAGACCCTGAGCAAGCTGAAAACTGCTGTGAGTGAATTTGAATCAGCACTTGATCAATTACGAAGCGAAAAGCGAAATACCAAAAAAATAAACATGCTTCTCAACAAAATGAAGAAACGTTGGGAGCAGATCAAACCCTATTTTCTCCAGGTCAAGAAAGGCGGGCTGGCGCTGATGGTGCTGAACAATACAGATGAGACAACCAGTTTGGCACATCAAGTGACTGGTCTTTATGTCGAAATTACAGATTCCAAGTAGAGGTTGAAACCTGGCTACAAAACAACACCTTCCATACCAAACAGCTGCAAAATGCTTGTTAGTCGGACGATCTGATATACAGACGTCTGAATGTTCAATACCTTTTTTCAAGGGAGGGAATTATGAGAGTGGTATTATGGTCGGCCGCATTGATGCTGGCGATCGGAATGCAAGGCGGATATGCTCAAGCCGCGCAGGAAAGCGGGTTGCCCGGCAAATTGTCGCCGGAGACCAAAACATGTTTGCAATGTCATAAAGAGATTAACCGAGGCATGTATCAGCAATGGGGCGGTAGCAAGCATTTTGGCGCCAATGTGGGTTGTTACGAATGCCATCAAGCGAAAAAAGGTGAGGCAGATGCGATGGAGCATAACGGTTTTACCGTTTCTATCATCGTCTCACCTAAGGATTGTGCCAGGTGTCATGAAAAAGAGGTCAAGGAATTTGAGGGATCACATCATTCCAAGGCCGGACAGATTATGGGATCCTTAGATAACCTGCTCGCCGAGGTTGTTGAAGGCAATCGGGGTATGGTCACCGAAAGTTTCCCGGACGGAATTTCAGCGGCAGCAGTCAACGGTTGCTGGCAATGTCACGGATCCAAGGTTAAGGTGACAGAGAATGGCAAGCTGGATCCGGCCACCTGGCCGAACAGCGGTATCGGCCGCATCAACCCGGACGGCAGCACAGGTTCTTGTGCTGCCTGTCACTCCCGCCATGATTTCTCCGCTGGTCAGGCCAGAAATCCTGAGAACTGCGGTAAATGTCATATGGGACCGGATCATCCCCAGCTTGAAATCTATAATGAGTCCAAGCACGGTATTGCTTTCCGGGCCAATAGAGACAAGATGAATATCGATTCTCCGAAATGGATAGCCGGTGAGGATTACTCGGCTGCGCCAACCTGCGCCACCTGTCATATGTCTGCGACGAAAGATCTGGATATCAACCATAACGTCGGCCTCCGCATCAAGTGGAACAACCGACCGCCGATCTCCAAACTGTCGCATACCACAGACAAACGCTGGAAGCTGGAATCTGCCAACATCACTGGTGATCAACGCCGCGAGACCATGAAAAAAGTCTGTGTCGCATGTCATAATACAAACTTTACAGATAACTTCTTTGTCCAGTATGAAGCTCTGATGGATCTCTATCACGAGAAATTCGCCAAGCCTGGTATCAAACTGTACGATAAAGCAACGGAAGTGATCAAGGTGCTCAAGGGCAAAGAGTATGCCAAATTTTCTCAGCTCATTGATTACACCTGGTTTGAGATCTGGCACCATGAAGGTCGTCGGGCACGTCATGCAGCAGCCATGATGGCACCTGACTACACCCATTGGCACGGCACCTATGAAGTTGCCAAGCACTGGTACGGCAAGTATGTCCCGGAACTGCAAGAAGTCATTGAAGAGGGCAAGCATAGCGACAACAAAGAAGCTCAGAAACTGGCTGAAGAGCTTGCTAAGATGCTCGACGAAGTAACAAAGTCTGAGAACCATAAATGGTCCATCGGACAGGAAAACGACGCTGACAAGAAATTACGGCTTGAGCGTGCAAAAGAATACGACGCTGGCTACGCGAACTAAGTAAACCAATAAACCCGGATGTTTGATTGTCCGCTAGGCCGCACAGGAAATTTTTCCTGTGCGGCCTTTTTTTATGCAGATGGTTCATCCCCACGGGTGTGGGGAACATATGGAATGTGGGATGAAAAACTTTATAACCAACCGAGATGATGACGTCGAGGTTGTAGTGAGCCACCTGATACGTTTTTCCATCTGCGGCAGTTGTCGCAAAATTTGCGACAACTGCATCT
>JBATKL010000280.1:0-5035 GCA_049669385.1 Candidatus Electrothrix sp.
ACATGATTGGGTGTGTCCAGCGGGGCATTCCAAAAGGCCATAATCGCATCGCCGATAAATTTATCCACAGTGCCCCGTCGTTCCATAATAGCCTCTGTCATAGGCGTGAAATACTCATTAAGAAAGGCACAGAGATTATCTGGCGACATTTTTTCCGCCATTGAGGTGAAACTGCGGATATCGGAAAAAAGAATGGTCAGTTCCCGTTCTTCACCGTCCAGGACAAGGTCATCCTGTTTTTTAAGCAACTCTTTCACCACCACCGGAGAGAGATAATGAGAAAAGGCGGAGCGGAGACGCTGGATTTTTTTTTCCCCGACGATAAAATTATAAAAGGTAAGCACCGTGAACAGGATCCAGGTGGCTGCCAAAGGGTAAACCATATCAAGCAAGAGATGGTAGTAATGCATGCACCCGTAAGAAAAAGCAGACACCCCCAGAGAAAGAAGAAGAACAAGCAGGGCTCCTTTGGCCGCCTCCATCCGTGACAAAACAAGGATTAAGAGCAGGCTTATGCAACAAATATAGAGCAGCTCGGCTCCTTTGGCCCATTCTGGACGATGAAGAAAATTATTACTCAGAATGGTATTTAGGGCATGGCCGTGCAGCTCAACGCCTGGGAAAACTCGATCTGTGGGGACAGCCCGTAGGTCAAAAAGACCAGGGGCTGAGGTCCCGATGAGGACATAGGCATTCCGAAAAAGATCCGCATCAAACTGTCCTGATAAAATGTCATGGGCCGAGACATAGGGCAGAGTGCGGGCAGGGCCACTGAAATTGACGATCAGCTCACCGTGCATATTCGTGGGCATTCGCCAGCCTCCCGTTCGAACAGCACGAACACCGTTTTGATCTGTTTCCAGCTCAATGCCTTTTGCATTAGAGGCGACCTGTAACATGGACAGAACCAGGCTGGGATAGACCTTATTCTTATAATTGATCACCAAAGGGAGGTTGCGAATAATAGCATCCTGATCTGGAATGATATTCAAGAAACCAATGCCATGGGCAGTGCGTTCAAACATCTCCAAGCTGGAATCCAGTCCGTTGAACGGATAGAGAAAGGGGAGAGGATCATGACCGTAAAACAGAAAATTACCTTTCCGAGGAATTTTTCTCTGCTGCTGTGCAGTATCTTTTGCCGAGCCGGTAAAGACATATCCCAGCACCACAGGGGCAGGACTCTCTTTCAGGGTTTGGGCGAGAGAACGGTCGTAATCAGGTAGGTTTTGCAGATATTCTTGGACAACTGCAGGGGCATTTTTAATATCTTCCAAGGCACCAAGGAGATGGGGCGAACTCCTGTCCGGCTCGGCAAAGATCATATCAAGACCGACAACAGCAGGTCCTGCCGAGGTAATTTTTTTCAACAACTCGGCAATGCGCTTACGGGGCCAAGGCCATTGGCCAAGCTCTTCCAAGCTTTCTGAATCAACATCAACAATAATTACCCGAGAGTCGGACAGCGGTGCCGGATTATTTATAAGAAAAAAATCAAAGGACTTGAGGCGTAATTCATGAAGAAGGGGAGGGTCGTATTGGGCGAGAAGGATAAAAAAGAGCGTAAGAAGAACCTCTGTGATAGAAAGCGAGTTGATCCCGCATTTTTTTCTGAGACGAGAAAGCATCAGAGATTCGAAGAGGCCATAGTCACCTGGATCGCCTGGGTCGTCTGATCATCGTTCTCAAGGGCATGACGTTTATTTTTCTGCTTTATCATCAGAGGGTTTTGAGGGTTTTAGTTCGCTTACCAAGCGGTCGAGTTCCTTGCGTAATCGTTTCACTTCGCGGATCATATCTGGCAGACGGGTAAAGGCTGCTGCTGCTCGGCCCCATTTTTTGACGTCAACAGCTGGTACTCCGCCGACAACAGCTCCTTTTTTTTGATTATTATGGACCCCGGACAGGGCCGCCACCATAACTCCATCATCAAGGTGGATATGACCACCGACCGCAGCTCGTGCAGCCAGAATAACATTACGACCCAAGGTTGAACTGCCTGCCATGCCTGACTGGCCGACGAGAATGGAATTTTCCCCGATAACACAGTTATGGCCCACCATGACTTGGTTATCAATGCGAACCCCGCTTTGTATATGGGTGGTGCCAAAGGCTGCTCGGTCCACGCAGGAATTCGCCCCGATCTGTACATCATCATCAAGCCGTACCGTGCCCACCTGGGGTTTGCTGACATGGATGCCTGTTTGGAGGTCTGTTGCAAAACCGAAACCGTCGCTGCCGATCATCGCTCCGTGGTGGAGGACGACTCGGTTACCAAGGGTGCAGCCGTAAGCGACCACAGAGTTGGCATGAAGCACGCAGTCATTACCGATCCGAACATCGTCTTCAATGACAACCCCTGATGCAATCCGCACCCGCTCGCCGATATGAACCCGATCACCGATACTGGCTAAGGCCGCTATAGAGACCTGTTCGCTGATTAAACAGTCAGCACCGATAACGGCCCGATCATGAATCCCGGTGGCCTGAAATTCTTCTTCTAAGAGATAATTATGAATGCGAGCTGAGGCCAGCTCAACATTGTCAACCTGAAGTAAGGGGATCTCGGCTTCTGAAAAATCGAGCGGAACAATACAGGCTGAGGCCCTGCTTGCTGCCAGTTTATCAGCCAGTTTTATCGTATTAATAAAAGAAAGCTGGCCTGGTTCAGCCAGTTCAAGGCTGTTGAGGGTGGTAACTTGAAGTTGATCGTCACCAATGATTTTTCCATTAACAAGAGCGGCTAATTCGCCAAGGGTTGCTGTTTTCATATTTTTTTAAGAGAGGGAATCAGAGGTTATGCGAAGAAGTATAGCGTATTCAGGTGACAGGGTAAAGAAAAACAGACTGACGCAAGGCGTTGAACCCTTTCAGTTCTTCTTCCCATGAGCGCTCCAGTTCTATAATATCCGATCCTTGTTCCAGGGCCTTACGCAATTCCTTGTCACCAAGAATAAGATCCATGGGCAGGAGGTCGTACTCGTACTCGTAGGGCGGCTGCTTATAGGCAAAGTCTTCGGGATAGAGGTGGAACAGGGTCTGGAAGAGGGCCAGGCTCAGGCGGTAGGAACGAAAGATATGGGGTTCTGTGACATGGAGATGAAAGCCTGTACAGGGTTGCCCGGCCCATTTACCCGAGGTCGGTTCAAAGACAAGAGGTCTGAGGACACAGCCTGGCAGATTGAGCCTGGACAGATTCTCTACGACCTGAACCTGATGAATAAACGGAGCACCGATTAACTCGAAGGGCAGGGTGGTGCCTCGTCCTTCAGAGATGTTGGTGCCTTCCCAGATTACTTGGCCGGGATAAACAAGGGCGGTCAGCGGGCTGGGCATATTGGGCGAAGGGAAAACCCAAGGAAAGCAGGTATCTGTAAAAAACATCTCTCGCTGCCAACCCTGCATTGTGATGACCTCAAGCTCGGCATGAATCCCCATTTCCCGGTTGCAGAGTAGGGCCAGCTCGCCCATAGTGAGACCGTGCCGCATGGGGATTTCATAGAGGCCGACAAAGGACCGGAATTCTCGCTTGAGCAGGTTGCCCTCAACAAGATGCCCGCCCACCGGATTAGGCCGATCCAGGACCACCACCTTTTTTCCGGTTTCCGCCGCCCGCTGGAGGCAGTACACCACGGTCCAGATAAAGGTATAGACACGGGTGCCCACATCCTGAAGATCAATGAGCAGGATATCGAAATGATCAAACATAGCCCCGGTCGGTTTTCTCGTGTCGCCGTACAGCGAAAAGACCGGTAATCCGCTGGCCGCATCTGTAGCATTGCCGGATTCGATCATGTTATCCTGTTTTTCACTGAAAAAACCGTGCTGCGGGGAAAACAGGCAGGTCAGCTGGCCCGGAAAGGCCTGTATGATCAGGTCGCGGCTGTGGCGGAAATGGCGGTCTGTGGAGGCGTGGTTGCAGAGCAGGGCGAGGCGCTTGCCTGCGAAGGAGGGTGGGGGATTTGCTATGAGGTGTTCTATGCCTATGGTTATCATAAATCTTCCCAGAAAAGCGGTCTGATGTGGTTAAAGTTAATCACATCACCACGTCGGCAGGCCATAGAGTACAACTTGTGATCATCAGTTATAAAGAGGAAATGTGAGCAGACTTTTTCACAGAGGAGAGAGTCGGTATAACCGAGTTCACGCAAGGATTTTGTCCCCAGCAAGTCTGTTGCAGCGGAGTTGCGTTCTTCATGGGTTACCGTTTCAATGATTTGATCATGCATGTTATGCCAGGATGTTCCTCCGTATCCGATAATATTGCTGACCTCGGCTATTACTCCTGAAGGCGCGGCAATTGTATGAAACTGTTCAGCTATTGTTTTTATCAGCTGAAAATCTTCTTCAACAAATGCCGACAGCCTTTTGTGTTTGCTCACAGGTCGTTCAGATAACCCGACTACCAGCAGGAGAAGGAGGTTGGTATCAAATACCACACCGACGTTGCGGTATTTTCGGATCATTGCTTTCAGATGGTTCAGCACGCTGTTATGCCTTTACAGAAGTCATTTCTATAAGTTCTCCGGTCTCATCGGCAATTGAGAATGACTTGTAGAGACGCACCGTTGTGTATTCCTTGTGAACGGCAAGAGATGTCTGAAGTTTATCCAGGCGGTTTCCTGATTCAGGAACTTCCACCACAAGAAAACTGATTGTTATCTTCCAGAGTCTGTCATCTTTGGAAAGTTCCTCAAGACGACAATCCACAACCTTTTCATATAATTCTTCAACGTTGGCAATAGCCTTAGCTGTAGCTTCTTTAGCGTTCATATCATGTCCCGAAGTTTATCTTTTGTTCAATCTTCCGAGTTATTCTCGGTAATTTTCTGGATATTCTTGCTTGCAATTCACCATGAAAAATTTTCACCAAATCGTTTCGTATCAAACCGCATCGGATGTTTCAGCACAGGATCATCCTTGAATTTTTCCACGAAATCATACCGTCGTTTATTCAGCATTTGATAGTATCCGATATCTTGGCCCGGCTGCCTGATGCCTTTTTTCAAGCCAAGATACGATAAAGCGCTTGCTT
>JBATKL010000281.1:0-2374 GCA_049669385.1 Candidatus Electrothrix sp.
GCCAATTCCTGGTAAATACTGCCGACAGCCGGATGCTTCTTACCCCGTAACTTTTGAGTCACAGCCAAGGCTTGCTTATAATATTTTTCTGAATCTTCGTATTTACCGCAGACTCGGTATGCTTCCCCAACGTTATTGTAGATGATGATTATGCCTGCCAAGTCAGGGGCAGGAGAGTTTTTCTTTATCTTTAAAAGGCGCTCAAGCAGGGGGATGGCCTCAGCCTCTCCTTCCAGTTCCATATGGAGTCGGGCCAGTTTGTCGAGGATATCCGCCAGAATCATATCGTCACCAGTCTTATCCATGATGGCTAGGGCTTTTTGATAGGGTTCTTCCGCCTCTTCATAAAGCCCTTGGCTTTCTTGGAGCAACCCAACCTGATACCAGCAGATCCCCATTTCAGGATGATCTTTACCGACTAGCTTGGTCAGGCTGCTCATTGCCTTTTTATAATAGGCATCGGCCTGTTTATGTTGTCCGAACAAGGCTGCACTGTAAGCCACTTCCCGGCAGGCCTTAGCCCGTTCCACAGAGTCCTTGCTCTGTGCGGCAAGCAGTTTTTCCAAGGCCATAAATCGGATTAACGCCTTTTTATGCTGGTACATCTTGCGGGCAAGGAGACCAGCTGCCTGCAGATAATGGGGATTGGCGTTGTCCAGCTCAATAGCCTTGTCAAAGCGGACCACAGCCCGGTTGAAATCCATGCGGCATTCTGCCAGACGACCACTGTGAAAGGCGGCAAAAGCACCGCCCTTACCTCCCTTGCCGATCACTTTATCAAGAATTTGTTCCGCGTCTAAGGTGCTGTCCTTGGTACACACGCTTTCTGCTGCGCGGGTATAGAGGGGCCCCAGCATTTTTTGCATCTTGTCCAAGGCCATCAAAGCACCCTTGCGGCAGGTGACCTCGTGTTTATAGCTCTGTTTGATAAAGGTAAGGGACTCGGTCAGGCTGACAACCACAAGCTGTAGCCTTTCTCGTTTGCTCTCCTCGTTGTTTTCCATTGCGGCAGTCACTGCCTGGAGAAATTTCTTTTTTTGGATAGCCAGTCGTTGGGTGTAGGCTTTTGGCGACAATTCTACGGTATATTTTGACACAGTGTGAATCCCTCCTCAACTTCGGTAAAGATTCCGATTCAGCCGCTTGTATTGCTTTGGATGCACGTCGGAATCTGACGTTTCGGGTCGTATTATTTGAGAAAATATGCATATACAGATATATCAGACCTCCTGTGCAAGAACAAGGGAATCTTTTTCTGTTGACGCATTCGTCTGCACAGGCTAATCATTGGCGACCATTAAGATATAGTACAGGAAAACAGAAAATATGCCAATTGCCATGCCTATAAAAAACACCGCGTTATCGCCCTATACCCTTGTCCATCAATCAACCGAATGCCCAGCCCGCTGTGGCCAGGTACGTACCCTACACGGAACCTTTGACACGCCGGTCTTTATGCCAGTGGGAACTTTAGGGACGGTCAAGGCGGTTACCCCAGAAAATCTGGAAGAACTCGGGGCGCAGATTATCCTGGGCAACACCTATCATCTCTTTATTCGTCCCGGACACGAGCTGATCCGCAGCTTTGGCGGCCTGCACGGCTTCATGCATTGGGATAAACCGATTCTCACCGACTCCGGCGGCTTTCAGATTTTCAGTCTGAAAGAGCTGGCTAAAATCACTGAAGAGGGCGCGGCTTTTTGCTCTCATACGGACGGGGCCAAGCTCTTTCTCAGTCCGGAAAAGGCGGTCGAGATCCAAGAGGCTTTGGGCTCAGACATCATGATGGTACTGGACACCTGTATTCCCTATCCGGCCACCTTAGATGAGGCGCAAAAGGCCACATCCCTGACGACCCGCTGGGCCAAGCGCTGCCGGGAAGCCCAGTCGCCTACCGGCCAGCTGCTGTTCGGCATTTTGCAGGGCGGCATGTATCCGGAGCTTCGCAAGCCCGCTGCTGAGGAGCTGATCGAGATAGGTTTTGACGGTTATGCAATGGGCGGTCTTTCCGTGGGTGAGCCGAAAGAGCTGATGCATGAAATGTTGGATGCCTCGGTGCATCTGTTGCCGGATAGCCATCCCAAATACCTTATGGGTGTCGGCACGCCGGAGGACCTCGTTGAGGGCGTTTACCGGGGCGTGGATATGTTTGATTGCGTGATGCCCACCCGCAATGCCCGTAATGGAATGCTCTTTACTTCAGAGGGCAGAGTTGTTATAAAAAATAGTCGATATCGGGAAGATCACCGGCCCTTGGATGAGCAATGTACCTGCTACACCTGCCGCCATTATTCCCGAGCCTATCTGCGTCATCTTTTTCAATGCCGAGAGATCTTGGCGTATCAGTTGAACAGTATTCATAACCTGCATTATT
>JBATKL010000282.1:0-3021 GCA_049669385.1 Candidatus Electrothrix sp.
CGAGTCAACGAGGCAGAATCGGATTTACGGGCGATCTTGTCGATCTCATCAATGTAGACAATCCCGTGCTGAGCCCGTTCAACATCGTCATCCGCAGCTTGCAACAGATTTACCAAAATATTTTCGGTATCGTCACCGACATATCCTGCTTCAGTCAATGTGGTGGCGTCAGCGATGGTAAAGGGCACATTAAGTACTCTGGCCAGGGTTTGAGCCAGCAGAGTTTTACCACTCCCGGTGGGACCAATGAGGATGATATTGGATTTCTGAATCTCCACATCGTCAAGGATTCCTTCCGGACGTTTTTCTGTCCGCTTATAATGGTTATGCACAGCCACGGACAATACGCGCTTGGCAAAATCCTGCCCGATTACATAATCATCCAGATGCGCATGAATCTCCTTAGGTTTCAGCGCAGCAGGAGAAGAAGTCTCAACAACCTCGCCCTCTCCTTCGCTCTGCTCCTTGACCATACCGTTACAAAGTTCTATACATCTATCACAGATATAGACATCTGGGCCAGCGATTAAGTTTTCCACCTCTCCCTGTGCTCGGCCACAGAAGGAACAGGTACAGACCTCGGCAGAGTCGCCTGAAACTTCATCACTCATTACGCATCCTCCTTGGTATCCTCACGACGCACCAGCACCTTGTCGATCAGGCCGTATTTTACAGCCTCTTCGGCGCTCATAAAATTATCCCGTTCTGTGTCCTTTTCTATCTTCTTCACCGGGTTACCAGTATGCTGGGACAACAGTCTATTCAGATCGCTCCGCATCCGCAAAATCTCTTTGGCATGAATATCAATATCCGTAGCCTGCCCCTGAAAACCGCCCAACGGCTGATGGATCATTATCCGAGAGTTTGGGAGGGCAAAACGTTTCCCCTCTGCTCCTGCGGCCAAAAGAAAAGCTCCCATAGAGGCAGCCTGCCCCATACACAGGGTTGCCACATCACAGTTGATATACTGCATGGTATCATAAATAGCCATACCAGCAGTCACCACCCCACCCGGTGAATTAATGTAGAAAGTGATATCTTTCTCTGGATCATCGGCCTCAAGGAAAAGGAGCTGAGCCACAATCACACTGGCAACGTCATCCCCCACAGGGCTTCCAAGAAAAATAATCCGCTCCCTGAGCAGGCGCGAATAAATATCAAAAGCCCGTTCACCTCGCGGACTCTGTTCAACAACCATTGGAACCAGATTCATAATATATCTCCTCCTCAAAACAAAAAACCGGACAGAACGGGATCCTGTCCGGTGGCCTTGTAATAAATACGCCCTTCAGATTGACCAAGAAGGAGCTTGTTACGCTTCCTGGGTTGCCTCTTCTCCGGCCCCTGCTTCTTCTCCGGTTCCTGCCGCAACTTCAACAAGATTTGCCGAATTTCGTAGGAAGTTAAGGATCTTCTCATTCAGCAGCTCCGCCATAAAAGGCATCAGCTCTTCACGCTTTTTGAAGTATCCTTTCACGTTCTCAACAGTCATATTATACTCATCAGCAATACGGCTGTAACCCTGCTCAAGATCTTCATCTGTCAGAGTAAGTCCCTCAAGCTTAGCAACTTTCTTTAAAAGAAAATCGCCTCGGACGCGCTTTTCAGCCGCTTCGCGGTGATGCTCAACCAGTTGTTCTTTGTTGATTCCGGCAGATTCCAACGTCTGACCTGCTCGCTTGAGATTCTCCTCAGTTTGCTTGATCATCTCCTGAATCTCAAAAGCAACCAGTCTTTGAGGAATCGGGAATGCATTCATCTCAAGCAGCTTCTGCATAATGCGATCATTCAAATCGCCCTCAAGGGCAGATTCTTTCTCTTCTTTCAACTCCAAAGAGGTCGCGGCCTGTAGGTCAGCAAAAGTTTCATATTTTTCATCAATATCTTTGGCAAACTCATCATCCAATGCAGGTTTGATCCGTTCCTTGATGCCTTTGACATCCACCTTGAACTCAATGGTCTTACCAGCCATAACGGGATTCTGAAAATCAGCAGGGAAGTCGCTCTCATAAAGGATAGACGCACCTTTTTTCAGGCCGAGCAACCGTTCTTCAAAATCTTCCCCTAAATAACCGGTGCCCATATCAACGGAAAAATTCTCGTTGCGCACTTCTTTCAAGGCTTTTTCGTTATGAAACCCTTGAAAATCAATGGTCACCATATCGTCCATAACGATTTCATGATCGTCATCCGCAGAACGAAGCACGGCCTTGTTGCGCTGAAGTTCCGCGATCTTTTTTTCCACCTCGTCATCGGTGACATCGCTGTTCGGCTTTTCAATCTCCAATCCCTTATATTGCTGCAGCTCAAACTCGGGTTTGACCTCCACCAAGGCAACATAGGTAAAGCTGCCGTCATCGGCAAATGTGGTCTCACTAATTTCCGGATGGACAATGACGTCGATTTTCTTTTCTTCGATCACGTCAAAATAGGTATCCTGCACCAATTTTTCTGCAACTTCCGGCTCAACCCGATCTTTATAGTTCTTTTTCAGGATAGACATCGGAGCCTTGCCCCGACGGAAGCCCTTGAGTGCAACTTCTTTTTTCAGCTCGTTATATTTTTTATCAAGTGCTTTTTGTACATCCTCCGCAGGCAGGGTAACAGTTACCTTCCGGGCCAGCTCGCTTACTTCTTCAATCGCAACATCCATCGAATCAAGTTCCTTTTATCCTTTTTGCCTGCATCGGGCAGATTTATTCGTTCCCGGCCGGGAGCCTCTGTAACGTCCACAGCTCTCTTGCCATCACTCTTATCCATTAATCCATTAACACTCAGATCAAAACCAATTATAATCTATAAAAAAATATGGTGCGAAAGGGGGGAGTCGAACCCCCATGCACGAAGTGCGCTGGATCCTAAATCCAGTGCGTCTACCAATTCCGCCACTCTCGCATGCATCAATCCTATAGTAATAATCAATGCAAGGCTCTTCGTCAAGAGAGGGTTACGCAAAAAATAAGGACGTTTCGTAAAACGCCTCTACAGAACCAGCTGTATACCTTTTACATACCCTCTTTT
>JBATKL010000283.1:0-1607 GCA_049669385.1 Candidatus Electrothrix sp.
CTGCTTGCCATCCACTGTCCCGGCGGTGGAGTTGGGTTCGTTTTTCCAGGAACCCACGGGTTTATAATAATCAAACACCGCCTCGGTCTGTACCGCCTTGTGCAGGGCGAACAGATCCTCCTGCCCAAAGATGCGGTCCGGTGCAAGATACTCGTACAACAGATCAATTGCCCGTGCATGCCCCACCACCTCTTGATGGTCCTTGAGCGATTTGCCAGCAACGGTCAGCCCTTCCCGCAGGACAAAGGCGGTATCACCCAGGGTAAGGGTGTTGCCCTCCAGGGCCGTGGAGGTGTGGGTCCAGAGGTCGCGCAGCTGGGTTTGGAGGGCTGCGCGGAGGTCGGGGTCGAGGGTTTGGAGGTAGTGGGGCATGGTAGAGCTTAAAACCCCTCAATAATTTGCGGCTCTAAACCTTCCAGATTCTCAAGATCAAAGCTGCCATCGGGATGTACCGTCAAGGTACGATGCACCTTGGCCGATGAATATTGCCCTGATTTACAGTTATGCTGCCACCAGATTACCTTTTCAATCGCCATGCTTCCTTCCGGTCGAGCAGAAGAGGCGTCGCCTTCAAAAAGTTTTGGCAGGACTGACTTAATGGTTTCCGCGTCATCGTTGTTAAAACCGGTGCGTTCTGAGAGCTGAGGATTCATACTGCCGTAGGTGACATAAACCGCCTTGTCCACTCGGTGCTTCATCCCCATAGTGTCCGAACTTTTTTTAGTACCGTCTCCCTCGCCGCTGACACTCTTGGTGATCTGGGTGCTGGTTACGCTGACCGGCTCAACACTGAAGGCCGACTGAATAGAAACCGGTCCGCGAATAGGAACAGAAACCCCGTCGCTTCCGCTGCCTTTAAAAGCAAAGAGCTGGCCGAAAGTACGGACATCCAGCCATTTTGCACAAGCGAGTTTCGCCGTTTCATCAGGAGTGTTTTTTTTGCGGTTAAAGGCATCCTTGCCGAGCCCGAATTCATCGGATTCGGCTCTGGCTTTCAGGCTGGGCATGCCGTCAATTTTCTTTTCATCCGACTGCACAAAGATCGGCTGTTTTTTATCCTGTAACCGGTCCCGGATTTTTCGCTTCAAACAGACATCGCTGATCTCTCCGTAGCCTTCATAGTCTACTCTGGGGCGGTTGCCGTTCAGGGGATCTCCGTTGGGGTTGGCATGTTTGACGCTTAAAATCACGGCAAAATCAATTTTATTTTCCAAGCTCATTATCTCTCTCCGTGCTGTTATTCTTCGTTATTGTCGGGTGTGTCTTTATCCGATTTTTTATTGCGCCATTCCTGCTTCTGACAATGGTAGCCCAGAAGGAATTCTCCACTGAGCGGCCTGTCTTCCCTGAATTCTTCAGGTGAAAAGGCATCCATAACCGCATCAAGTTCTTTTTTGCTGTTGGTTAAGAAACCGGCCCTTGCTCCTTGCAGTCTCTGCATATACGGCTGTAGGCTCAGTTCAATATTCCGCCAAGTAGAAAAAGGACGATCCGCGAAACGCTGCATGAGTCTGGCGGCATTAGTCGGTCTTTTTTCTCCACCGACATTCAGGGCAACCTCCTCGATTCTTTCAGCTATCGCAAGCAGCCGACCGTATAAATAATCT
>JBATKL010000284.1:0-2104 GCA_049669385.1 Candidatus Electrothrix sp.
GCATCACGCCGCTTGCTGGGAATGGTCCTTGCTCCCTGATGATGTGTACTGTGTCTTCATGGGCCTCGCGGTCGTGAATAATAATCGGCAACTCCAGCTCCTTGGCAAGCTCAAGTTGTCGGGAAAACTCCACGCGCTGGCGCTCCACGGGAGCGTATTGTTTGGCGTAGTCAAGACCGATCTCTCCGTAGGCAACTACTTGTTCTGAGACCGCCAACTCTTTCAGCTGTTGATAAACAGCATCGCTCCCTTCTTCTGCGCTATGCGGGTGGATACCAACAGAGGCATAGACTCCGGGAGAGCTGTCAGCTAACTCTACAGCTCGTTGTGAGGTGGCAAGATCAATGCCGATGGTGATGATGGTATGCACATGGTATTGCTGAGCAGAACCAATAATATCGTCAATGTCATCCTGACTGGCTTCCATGTCAAGATGACAATGTGAGTCGATCAGGCCGTATCCCGGCGAGAGGGCAGGTGGCGGTGTTCTTTTTTTCATTGTTTTGTAAAAAATGAGATAATCTGGAGTCTCTTTGCAGTCATACCAGAAAGGAGGGGACAGGGCAAGAAGCAAGGCATTGCTGAGCGGTTAAACGCAATTGAAGATTGTCGTTTGTCGTAAGATTGTTCATTTCCAGCGTAGCAGCCACTGATCATTGATCAAGAAGCGAAGGTATTGTCCAAGTAATCCTTTTTTATTTCCAGCATCCTCGAACAATCCTGACGACTTCTTCCTGCTCCTCTTTGCTCATTCCTGTGCCTGATGGGAGACAAAGCCCGTTGCGGAAAATGGTTTCCGCAACCTGTCCACCCACCGTTGCACAGTCTGCATACAGCGGTTGCATATGCATGGGTTTCCAAGTCGGTCGGGATTCGATATTGTGGTTTTCCAGAGTTTTGATAATCGTATCCCGACAGGTGCCTGCCTGTTGCGGATCAATGGTCAGGCAGGTAAGCCAGCGGGTGGAACGGGCGAACTCCGGTTCCGGCATAAAGGAGATGCCGGGCAGATCGTTCAGGTGTTCAGAGTAATAAGCAAAGATTTCTCGTTTTCTCTGTACACGATCATCCAGCACCCGCAACTGCCCCCGACCGATTGCCGCCAGCACATTACTCATCCGATAATTATAGCCTATTTCAGTATGCTGATAATGTACGGCATTGTCTCTGGCCTGGGTGGCCCAAAACTTGACCTTGCTGATTAATGCCTCATCATCGGAAACAATCATACCGCCACCGGAAGTAGTGATGATCTTATTGCCGTTAAAGGAATAAAAACCGGCTAGGCCAAAGGTGCCCGGAACTTTACCTTTGTATTTTGCCCCAAGGGCCTCGGCAGCGTCTTCAATGAGAATGACGCCATGTTTGTCACAGGCGGTTTTGATGGGATCAATATCAGCAGGCTGACCATAGAGATGTACCAGCACCACGGCCTTGGGCAGACAGCCTTGGGCAGCACGTTGTTCAAGCTCCGAAGTCAGCAGGGCCGGGTCCATGTTCCAGCTGGTATGATCTGAATCAATAAAAACAGGTGTGGCTCCCTGATAGAGGATGGGATTGGTGCTGCCGACAAAGGTGAAGGTGGAACAGAATACGATATCGCCGGATGCAACCCCTGCATAACGCAAGAGAAGATGCAAAGCTGCTGTCCCGGAAGCCACGGCAGCAGCATATTTAGCTCCGACCAATTCTGCGAATTCCCGCTCAAAGGCATCTATCTGGGGGCCGACCGGAGCGATGTAGTTGGAGGAAAAGGCTTCGTGGATAAAATCAAGCTCTTGGCCGCCCATGTGGGGGGCGGATAAAAATATTCGTTTATTCTTCATGAATAATGACCTGCCAGCAGCCGCTTCGATCACTGCCGATTCGTTTTAATCTGCCCTGAGCTTTCAGTTGAGCCAAGTGTTCTTTAACAGTGCTCTCACTTTTAAAGAGCTGTACAGCAAGTTCCGACCTAGTGATACGTGGATTTTACTTTAATAATTTAATGAGATGATCTTTCGTTGTGGTTTTCTGGGTGGTTTTCTGGGTGGTTTTCTGGGTGGTTTTCTGGGTGGTACAGGTAACTGTCACCCGAAATCCTTCCTGTACTTCTTCGAAAAAA
>JBATKL010000285.1:0-4167 GCA_049669385.1 Candidatus Electrothrix sp.
GGCGAAGGGCGATCCCCTTGTGACGCATGATGATCCCCAAGGGGCGAAGGGCAATCCCCCTTGTGACACACGATTATCCCCAAGGGGAGGAAGCCTGTCCCCCTGTGACGCACGATAATCCCCACGAGCGAATATTTCAGAAGAAATCTTGACAGGCCAGCCACTTCTCTCTATCCTGATCATGTAAACAGACATACGGAATGCTGCACAACACCGGAGGTGAGTACATGGAAAACGTCATGAAGATAGAGTGCCCGACAGAACTGCTGCTGGGGCTTCACGTCAATGCCGAAAGTTTGGCGAAGATTGTCAAGCTTGAAGCGGCAATCGCCCTGTTCAGAAAAGGAAAAATTTCTTCGGGCATGGCCGCGAAATGGCTTGATATACCTAGGATAACCTTTCTGCTCAAGGCAATGGAACAAGGAGGCATGCTCCTTGAGGACTCGGAGGATGATTTTCGCCGGGAAACAACGCTGCTATGATTGTCTTTTCTAACACCACACCATTTATTGCTCTTTCCTCCATCGGTCAACTCGACCTGTTGCCAAGCCTCTTTTCCGAAGTATGTATTGTGCCCGAAGTTGTTGAGGAATGCCGAGTCGGTGGTCGCATCGGGGTGCCCGAGCTAACGTACTTTCCGTGGATAAAGCAGGTTGACTCGTCTCCTGAAGTCAGCAGTCATATCTTGCTCGAATTGGATAAAGGGGAAAAATATACCATCCACACAGCATGTGCGCGGAAGGCTGATTTGGTGATCATAGATGAAAAAATTGGCAGAAATGTAGCCGAGTATCTGGGGCTGAATGTTATCGGAACCTTGGGCATCCTGCTGAACGCTAAAAAGAAAGGGTTGATCACCTCTTTCTCAGATTGCGTGTCCGAGATGCAGTACAATGGCCTGCGTTATCATCCCCGTCTCATTGAACGTCTGATTCGTCAATGCGGTGAAGAGGAGTAGAACGTATGAAGCATGCTGAAAAAATACAGCGGTACAAAAGGATAGTATGTCCGATATAAAAATATGGCCGGTCGAGGAAATGGTCCACGAGGATGAATTCACCGATCGGGTGGAACTCCTGCGTGAGCTGGACCAGTGGGTCGCGGCGATTCAGCGCATGGGGGCAACGAGCACGGCCCTGATTGCCCCGCGCAGGATCGGCAAGACAGTGCTTCTGGATCGGCTGGTGAACACCGTGTTCTTTAAACCGGAGTATCAGGTCGCGCCCTTTTACTTTAAAATGACACGGGAAAAACGGACGCTCAGGAAATTCCTTCTCGAATATGCCACAACTTTCTACCGTCAGTATGCAGCCTACTGTGAACAGGATCCTGTACTGTTCAGGAATAAACAAATGAATCTTGATGGCCTGCTGAACCGACGCGCATCATCCGCCGCCGGTCGTCTGCTCCTGGAGCGTGCCGCCGCCTTCCTTGAACGCTATAATCAGGGCAGTGATGAAAACGCCCTGCATCACTGGGATGATTTTATCTGCGAACCTGAGGACTTGGCCTCGTTCACCGATACACGGGTAGCGGTGATCATAGATGAATTTCAGGACATGCAGTCCTGTGTCTATGATATGCCTCATGAACTTATGGATGCTAAAGACCGCTCGGACGGCTACGGTGCCATCCGGCTCGCCAACACCTTTGACCGACAGTCCCAGAGCCGCAAGGCTCCTATGCTGGTGGCCGGTTCTGCCGTAACTATGGTTTTCAAGACGGTCATGGGCGGCCCTCTGGGCGGACGCTTCGGTTTTAAATACATAAAGCCGCTTTCTACACCGGACGGTGCCGCACTCCTGCACGCGACTTTGAAATATTATGCACCAGATAAAACAGTCACGCCGGAACTTGCCCTCTATGCCAGTACCCAGGTGGAAGGACATCCCTATTATCTGTATTGCTTGGCCTTATCAGAGTGTGAAGGTAAAAACTTCGGGAGCGAACAGGCCATTGACCGGATCATCCGCTACGAGATCGAAAACGGCAAGATCTACGGTTTTTGGCGAACCCATTTTGATAATAACCGAGAACTGATCAATCAGGATGACGACACGGAACTGGGCAAAAAGATCATCTACTATTTCACCCGCTATAATAATCAGCCGGTGGATACCAAGGCCATTGCCGACAAGCTCGGAGTCTCCAAAAAGGCCGTAGCAAAGAAGATTGAAAAGCTGTATGCAGCGGACCTCGTCTACCGGAGCGCGGAGAAGTTCTACACCTTCAACGATATCTGTTTGATGCGCTTTATCAAGTTCGTCTATGAGCAGGATCTGGAAGGAGTGGATGCTATTGACCTGAGCCAGCAGGGATTGATCAACACCATGAAGGGAAAATTTCTGGAAATGGTGACAGAGGTCTCCATGCTGAAATTCAATCATGAACAGTTGCCCGCTGCTTGGTTTGCTGCTGGAACAGGCAAGGTAGAAAAAGTAGAAATGCCGCTATTTCAGTACGTCAGAACCCAGACCGTCAAGGCGTCGGCAAGCCCTGCCTATCAGATTGATGTGTTGGGCAGAGAACAGAAACAGGACAAAGTCTGGCTCTGCGAATGCAAGTACACCCGGCAGCCTATGGGCATCAGGCAGGTGGAAAAGCTGGAGGCGGCAGCCCAGGTTTTCAGGCAGCAGCTAGAGGAAGAGGGTTTGTCAATTCCAGAAATACAGCTCTGGCTGATCTCTACTGGCGGGTTTACCGAGGAGGTCAAGGAGCTTGTCCGCTGCCGGGATGATATGTATGTATCAGATTATAAGGGTATTAATAATATATTTAAGGCCTTTGGCGGTAATTATTCTATTCCCCTGTTTGACGAAAAACACAGCGGTACAAAGAAGATCAATAGGGTCAGACTCGATTGATTTGATTCTATTGATTCCCCCCCCAGCTCTACTCATGCCGCAAAGCATCAATAGGATCAAGCCGAGCAGCTTTCAAAGCCGGGAAATACCCGAACACCACCCCGACGGCAGCGGAGAAGAGAAAGGCGATGCCGATGATCTTCAGATCCGGGATAAAGGGGATTTCCATTAGATGAGTGAGGCCGAAAGAAGCACCCAGGGCCAGGATGATTCCGAAGATGCCGCCGAAGGAGGAGAGCACCACAGCCTCGGTCAGAAACTGGAGCAGCACTTCGTGTTCAAAGGCACCGATAGCCAGACGAATGCCGATCTCCCTGGTGCGCTCGGTCACGGAGACCAGCATGATGTTCATGATGCCGATGCCGCCCACCAGCAGGCTGACCGCAGCCACTGAACTGAGCAGGGTGGTCATGGTCTTGGTGGTGCCAGTGAGCATGGCAGCCAGTTCCTTGGTGTCCCTGATGCTGAAATTATCCTCTTCATTTTCCGACAGATGGCGGCGTTTGCGCAGCAGGGCGGTCAGGTCTTCGGCGACCTTTTCCGTTGACACTCCATCCATCACCGAAAGCTGAATTGAAGAGACATCCCGGTTGCCGGTGAATCTGCGCTGCACTGCGGGCAGGGGCATGACGATCAGGTCATCCTGATCCCGGCCCATACTGGACTGGCCCTTTTCCCGGAGCAGGCCGATCACCTTGCAGGAAACCTTGCCTAAGCGGATACTCCTGCCCACCGGGTCTTCGTTGGGAAAGAGATTCTTGTTCACTGTCTGACCAATGACGCAGACCGCCTTTCCGCCCAGCTCTTCGGTCGGTTCAAAGATCCTGCCGCTCTCAATTTCCCAGTTGCGGACCGTAAAAAAATCGTTGCTGGTGCCGGTGATGCCGGTAGACCAGTTTCGGTTTCCCGCCACAGCGGTGGTGCTTGCGGAGCAGACCGGAGCGACCCCGTTCAGCGAAACAATTTCTTTGCGGATAGCCTGGACATCCCGCAGGTTGAAGCTGGGCGCTCGTTCGCGGGGAGGTCCCCCTCGATGCTGACCCGGTGAGATCATCAGGACGTTCGTGCCCATGGCCGCAATCTGGCCGGTAACCTGAGCTGTGGTGCCGTTGCCGATGGTGACCAGGGTGATGACGGCGGCCACCCCGATGATAATACCGAGCACGGTCAGGACAGAGCGCATGACATTGCGGCGGATATCACGCAGGGCCAACAGGATCATTTTCAGGAACATTCAGCATGCCTCCTTTGCAGCATCAGATGCCACCTGGCCGTCGACAAAACGGATAGTCCTCTTGGTATA
>JBATKL010000286.1:0-2602 GCA_049669385.1 Candidatus Electrothrix sp.
TGGATGCCCTGATGGACGAATTTCAGAAATTTTGGGCCTGGAATTCGGAAATATGGGAAGAAAAAGCGGACTACACCGAGGCCTTTCCGCACCTGCTGCTCATGGCCTTTCTCCAGCGCATCGTTAATGGTGGCGGCATAGTTGATCGGGAATACGCTGCCGGGCGGGGGAGGATGGATCTGCTGATTCGCTTTGGAGGACGGAGCAATCTTGTGGAGATCAAGCTGGTGCATCCCCGGATGGGTAGGGAGGCCACCCGCGACCAAGGGCTGGGCCAAGTTGATCGCTATGCCGACCGAACTGGCCCGGACACCTGTCACTTGGTCATCTTCGACCGGCGTCCTGAGCAGCGGACCCTCCCTTGGGAGGAACGGCTCTCCCGCGAAACTAGAACAACGCCGGGCGGACGAGCCGTGGAGGTGATTTGGTGCTGAAGGGCCATCTCCTGTGACGGGTCGGAACACCCGGAATATCGAACCCGTTGAGCTGCCGTAGGGGCACGACGCGTCGTGCCCTTACGAAAAATGCCGACACAAGTTACACCGTATGCACCGTAGATATCACAGCCGTAGCAATAAGCCCGCCAACGACAAAGATTGAACTACCGATAAAAACAGCAGAGGCTGCCGCAACATAGCGAGGTCCGGCAAACATCATGTAGCGCATACTGAGCAGCATCCCTGAGGCCCCGATGCCCACCACCGCAACAGAGATAACCAGAATCATCTTCTGGAGAGCACTCAGGTTATCAAGGGTTTCATGTTTTGACATTTTCAATCCCTCTTTGTATCCTCGGATCCGTAGAATTCGTTGTTCAACCCGGAGGCCAGCTCAGGCTACGTCCACCCAGAACATGCATATGGATGTGAAAAACCGTCTGCCCAGCCTCGGCACCGTTATTAAAGACAAGGCGAAATTGCTCAATGCCTTCTTTTTTGGCGACCTGATTACCGATCCGTATCAGCTTGCCCATGAGTTGTTCATCCTCTTCAGCCACGGTGGAAGGTCCGTTGATATGCTTTTTCGGAATAACAAGAAAATGCACAGGCGCTGTGGGCGCGATGTCCCGAAAAGCCAGGACCTCATCATCCTCATAGAGTTTGTCTGAGGGGATATCACCTTGAATGATCTTACAGAATAGACAGTCTCCAGCCATAGTGAGCTCCTTTTTTACGGTATGTTTTTTTGGGGATAATCTTAATACCCTTACGTTATTTTCTTCGGGTTCTTTTTGGGCCAACTTTACCGGCAAGAGGACGAAACTGAAGCACCAGAGAATCCCCGTTTAAGCGAATATCCACTGGGTCCAGCTGGACAAAGATTGGGGTGGTCCCCAGTTGTCCTATCAGCGGATCTAATTTCTCCAGAGGCAGTGCGTATTCTTTACTTAGGCCCTCCAGTAGGGGGCCAAGGGAGGCCGCCGCAGGATCCTGTTGCTGGGCTTGATTATAAAATGTTGGCCAGAGAAAAAGGGTTTTTTTCTGTCGATCATAACGGAGCGCTATGTCGCAACTGAACGGCAGAGCTAGCTGGCCCAGTTTGATCTGGATGGTCTGGCCTCCGACCTTGGCGTTGACAGCCATATTCCTGCCGCTGATCTGTCCTTTAAGGGCAATGGTATTCTTTTGTACAGCAAGCCTGCTGATGGAATCTATGACAAAGGTTCCTCGGAAATTACTGTTTTTCTTCTGCTGCTCAATGGGGAGCGGCAGGAGACTACTCAGGGCCTGATGTAGGGTTGCGATAGGCAACGTCAGAGAGATCGGCGGTGTTTTTTCAGCCTTGGCCGGGACTGTAATGAGGAAAAATCCGCACAGGAAAAGGAGAAAAATATATCGACAATGGCGAGGGACGATCATGTGTTCAACCAAAATAAGAAGCTGTTTATAGGGGCTGATAAAATCAAAAATTTTTTTATCAGTCTTGTTTCATTGTTTCGCCTATCCTACTACGTTTTTTCCAGAGTGCAACTAACCAGGGCGTTCCCAGGAGAAAAATTCCGATTTCGGGAGCAATATCAAGGAAGATCACGGAAGCACTGATGGACGTAATTAAGTCCTTAATAAGGAGGGTGTGGTTGCCAAGAAATTGACCTCGCAGGGAAAAAATGTTATTTTGAAGAGGGAGCAGCTGATTGAGCAGATCCAGAGGTGAAACGGACAGAAAAGGGGGAGAACATGGCAGCACCGCAGTTGCCCGTACAATTAACTGTGAAATCCGAGTGCGTTCTCAGCGGAGCACCGGAAGAACTCCGGGCCGCCATCCGAGAGCAGCTGACCGTGGATAATCCCAAATATTTGGCTGCCCAGCGCTATTCCCGTTGGCTGGGCAAGCAGATCAAACCGAAACTCTATTTTTATCGCGAGGAAGGGGGCAATCTTATCTTTCCCCGAGGGTTTGGCAACCGAGCAGTGCTCATCTGTCGCCGTTTGCTGGGTGTTGATCCGGTGCTTATCGATCAACGGAGAAAGGTGGCTCCTGTGAATTATGATTTTATAGGAGAGCTGCGCCCTTACCAGCAAGAGGCTGTTCAGGCCCTGACTGGCCATTCCTTTGGAGTGCTGGAGGCGGGAACCGGTTCCGGCAAGACCGTCATGGCCCT
>JBATKL010000287.1:0-2078 GCA_049669385.1 Candidatus Electrothrix sp.
ATCCTCGGTATTGTCTGCGGGATTATGGCGGTGGTCGCTGTTATCGCGATCGGGGAAGGGGCGGAGCAGGAAACCATGCGCCATATTGAACAGATGGGCATCACCAATATATATATTCGTGCGGATCAGCTCACAGAAGAACAGCAACAGCAGGCCAAACAGCACCACTCTGCTGGCTTGCAAAACAGCGACCGGGAACGATTGCGCACCAATCCCTTTATCCGCAGAACAGCAGGAACCAGAGAGCGAACCCGCAACCTCACCGATCTTCCGCAAGGTCTCCATCCTCAGCTCATCGAATGCACGGCCAGCTATGGTGATATTCTCGGCATCCGGATGGCACAGGGACGCTTTATCAGCGAAACAGATATGGTCCGGCACCATCAGGTTTGTGTCCTGGGCTCGCAGATCGCCGCTGACATGGGCCGAAAGGGCCAACTTGGCCAGGAAATCCGCATCGGTGAGCAATTATTCCTGGTGGTCGGTATCCTTGCTCGTCAGGATGGTGAGGATAGTGAGGATGGTCAGGAGGCATTGGAAACACAGCAAACAAAGAAAACCGAGATCACCAAGCTCACCAGGGAAACTAAGGTCACCATGCAGAACCTGAACAACATGATCTTCTTCCCCCTGGATACCGTAGCAAGAGAGACTGGGACCACAGGAGCGACAAGGGCGACTGCTGATCCCCTGACCGGCCAGCTGCCTCTCACAGAAATACTTGTTGAAGTCAAGCAGGCAGACCAGGTCAAGCCCTGCGCGGCCCTTCTCCGCCGAAGTCTGCATAAGGCCCATAATGGCTTTGATGATTTCCAGCTCATCATCCCGCTGGAACTGCTTGCTCAGGCCAGGAAAATCCAAGGCATTTTCAATCTGGTTTTCGCTATAATCGGGGCAATCACCCTCTTTGTCGGCGGCATAGGTATTATGAATATCATGCTTGCCAATATCTCTGAACGAATTCATGAAATAGGCCTCCGGCGCGCTGTCGGTGCCCGACCGGAACATATCATGATTCAGTTCTTGGGCGAGGCTGTGCTGCTCACCCTTATCGGCGGCATCATCGGCATTCTCTGCGGAGTCCTGCTTGCCTCTTTTCTCGGCAGGCTGACCGGCTGGCCCATTGGTTTTTCTCTGCCCGTACTCATACTACCTCTCGGTATATCCATTATTACCGGTCTCTTTTTCGGGATCTATCCGGCACGTAAAGCTGCGGCAATGGATCCTATCCAAGCCCTTGGCAGCCCTTCTTGATACCTTTACAGAGGATCTTTTCTCCTGAAATGAAGGGATTGACACGTTCATTGCAGTGGAGTAGAACAATATTCAGAGTATCCAACGTACAGACACACACGTACAGGCACACCCTTAAAAGGAGGACAACGTGAAACACAGACCTGTTTTTCGCTTCATATCCATATCCATGATCTGGCTGTACAGCGCAGCCCTTGCTCAGGCCGGTCAGGTCATTACCCAGGAAGAGCGGGCCTGGGCCCGACAGATCCTGACCCAAGAAAAGGCCTTAGGAAAAAGAAAGACCCAGAACTCTCTTGTTGTTTTGTATTTCAGCAACAGGTCGGGTCGTGAGGAGTTGACCCCGCTGCAAAAGGGCCTGACAGTGCTGCTGATCAGGGATCTTGCCAAGGTGAAACAGGTTGAAGTGGTGGAGCGAACCAAGATGCAGGCACTCCTGGATGAGATGGAACTGGGTACCTCCGGCCTGATGGACGCGGAAACCGCCCCGGAAGTCGGTGTGCTGCTCAGAACCGGCTATGTAGCCGGAGGAGATATTCTTCAGGGAACAACTGCGGAGCTGGAAATCAATGCTTCTGTTTTTGATGTGCCTTTGGACAAGTTTACGCCCCTGCAACCGGTGGTCGGATCAGTGAATGAAATCGCTAAGCTGGAAAAAAAGGTCTTCTTCAGCATCCTGGAACATATGCAGATTGTACTTTCTCCGCCAGAGAAGGCGGCGCTTGTACGCCCCCTCTCCACCAGTACCGCTGCTCTGCTGGCCTTATTTGCCGGTATAGATTACTCGGACAGGGGCTTATACCTCAGAGCAGCTCAAATGTATA
>JBATKL010000288.1:0-1987 GCA_049669385.1 Candidatus Electrothrix sp.
AAGTTTCGTCCCATCCACCACTTGCGGTGTCACGGCCATAAGCTGTTGGGCCAGAAGGAGGGGACCGATTAAAAAAAGAAGGACGATGGCGGATCTCATGGGCATCTAACCGAGTCTATAAGTGGAAACTTTCCGTTCCCTTGCTTAGGGCTACGCATTCAAATCCTCCCCCCGCACCAAAAAAGAGTAAAAAGGGGAAAATTGACCGGCAGTGAACGATTTCAGGGAGAAATCGAAAAGAAACTTGGGATTCGGATATCAAATAAAAAACAAGGTCGGCCCAGGAAGAAAAAACAAACCTGTCCCCTTTTTACCTTATTCCTTGTCACGATGTGGCATTATTTCTTTTTTCAGACGACAATCGCGACGTTTTATTTGAGCGATTTGAGCATCTGACATCTTATTATAAGGAGTTCCTATTTTATCAGCAAGGGAACTCACAGTAAATAATTTACCCGCCCAAGAGGCTCAATAATAATATCCCATTTGGGCAACCTGTCGGACCGTTGAATTCTCTGCTCGTATGGCTTCATTTCTTTTTCAGTAAGACGAACCCCTGTCCTGTATATTCTGTTCCACAAATGAACGACTGGCTTCACACCTTTCCATGTCATAGTTTTGGCCCATTTAATAACTTTGTCCACAGAATCGAGAAGTTCCCCGTTCCAGTGTTCTTCAAGTCGTCCCCAACACCTTTCTATGGGATTATATTTACTGTGATAAGGCGGATAATAAACCAAACGCACTTTCAGCCCGGTTTTATCGGCAAACTCCGTCATCCTTTTAATAAATTGAGTTCGACCGCCTGCTGAATTCGGCCCGTTGTCCAAATTTATGAGTAACTCTTTTATATGCCCGTACATTTCGCAGTTTTCACCCCACCACGCCTCAATGCAATCGGCTATAAAATCACTGGTCTCAACTGAAGTCCCAAAAAAAATAGTCATCAGTCCGGTTAAAACATTCAATATTCCGTAAGGAACTAATTTCGCAGAGGGATTCATATCATGATCCAACCCCTTTTTTGCCTTCTTGTCCCGAGAACTTCCGTTTCGTGAGAATTCACCGACCTTCACTTTTGCTTTCGCATCCACAGAAATACGCAATGACTCAGGATTATTATCTGATATCGCATTTGTAGCCCATACGTTTTCGAATATTTCGTCAACCTCTGGAATTTTTTTTACCGGTTTGGTCTTCAAAACCCGTTTCAGATTGTACCCCATGCGATTCAGAATGTTACCGACTGTATTGGCACAGGGGAGATCCTGGTCGGCATATCCTTTCTCTTCAATAAGCGCTTTTCTCATAGCTTCCCCAGTGATTCTCGTATAACACAGAGAACTTTTAAGGGAGGGATCGGCTTGGGTGCGGGGTTCGGCAAGTTCCGCGATATCCTTTTTTAAAGCAGGAAGTTTCTCTTCGGTTCTTTTTTTTCCGCGTCCCCCGAAGTTATCTAGGCATCTGATTCCGCTTTCGGTTTCTTTTAAACCCTTCTCAACCGTTTTTCTTCCCCAGCCCATTGCTCGTTCAGCTTTACGAGCACTCCCGCTAAAGTATCTCCTCGCTATATCAGCCTGGTACGATCTCCTGTCAAACCCGGTCAGTCTGCGGGCTGCATCTTTTATTACCGCCTTTAATTCATCTTCCATGATTCAAGCTGTATCTGGTTGCTATTTTATATGAAACATATTTTTTTGGAGATGAATAACATAGATTAGCTGGTTTGGGTATGTTATTATTTGTGAATTCCCTAATAACGCCTGTTTCAGAATCAATAATGAAAAAATCATAAAAACGGAATTCCCTCAGATAATTCTGGAGGAGAAAATGATATTTTTCCTGCGCTTGGTTATAGGTTGTAGCGGAAAATCTTTTTTCCTCTGCATGATTCATACCGTTTGGGCTTGATCCAACACTGTACATCGCCTGTAAAATTTTTCCTTCTGTTGAATCGGGAAGCATTCGAGGCTGAATGGAATAATCG
>JBATKL010000289.1:0-10021 GCA_049669385.1 Candidatus Electrothrix sp.
TATGGCCTTGGTTGAAAAACTGGACAGTGAAATCAAATTTTTCAAGGTAGGGCTCCAGCTCTTTCTTGCAGGTTGGTTTCACACCATTGATGCCATTATTGCACGCGGCAATAAGGTGATGGTGGATCTCAAGTTTTTTGATATTCCAGAAACGGTGAAACTGGCTGTGGATCAGTTGAAAAACCGGGGCGTCAGCTTTGCCACGGTGCATGGCAATGATCCCATTTTACGGGCTGCTGTGCAGGATAAAGACAGCGAGATGAAAATCCTGGCCGTCACTGTGCTGACCAGCTTTGATGAAGAGGACATGCGAGCTATGGGCATGACCGGTTCTGTACAGGATCTGGTGCTACTCCGGGCGCGTAAGGCCTTGGAGATCGGTTGTGACGGAGTGGTTTCTTCCGCCTTGGAAGCTGAACCTCTCCGCAATGATTTGGGGCCGAATTTTCTGGTTGTCACCCCGGGGATCAGACCGGGGGCCAATGTGGATGACGGCTCAGATGATCAGCGGCGGATTGCCACGGCAAAGCAGGCCATTCTCAACGGAGCCGATCATGTGGTTATTGGCCGCCCGATACGTGACAGCAAAGATCCTCTTGCTTTGATTCGAGATCTGCACAAGGAAATTGCCGAGGGCCTAGCTCAGAAAGCCGATCACCAGGCGTAATTCCTGGAAGAAGCAAGAGCGCTGGCCTGAGCGGATTGCGCGGGAGAGGCTGAACAGTCGTTAATGACAGCCTGTCCTCCGCAATCGTTAATTACAAGACTCATTTCGCCCCCGTATGTCCCGGAAAAACAGGTGGAAACGTTTGGGCAGGTGAACATGTAGTTTGTTCCGGTTACCCATATCCTTGAAGATGCATCAACGCCTTCAGGAGCCTGCACGCTCTCACCAGGGCCAACAGAGTCTGTTCTGTCGGGATTTTCCCATTCCACTGTCAAATTACCGCTGCTGTTGTTTGTAAAAGAGTATCCTGAGAGCAATGATTCTGTCGTTTCGGTGGAAGGTGAAGAATTTGTTGCAGCTGCATCATTAGAATCGCTAGGTAAAAAGAGTATTCCTTCCGCTGTGGTGCCCGAGGAGGTAACAAGGCTGGCAGTTGCAGAAACAGAGGTGATTCCTGGCCCACAGCTCAGTTCGAAATCAGCAGAGAAACTCCCGTCCTGAGCTGAAGTGACCTGTTGGCTGAGCTGAGAGCAGGTCTCGGCAGCCACAGCCTCACTGATCAGGAAATCTCCAACGCTTGCAAGGGCCTCTTGAACTATACCCTTGCTTGATGATGGGGGAGGGATAACAGCACTGTTGCCTCTTAATGCACCCTGGACTCGGAGGAGAATAGCTAGATTTTGGATTGGTGGTGAGACTGCTCCAAAAATACGAACAGCCACGGTGGCTGTGCCTTGGGTTCCACTCAGCAAAGTGAGGGTGAGTGGGTTAACAAGGAGGGTTGTCCCACTTGTTTGCGCATGGGCCGGTAAGATGATCTGCTCAACTATTGGCTTTGTCCATTTTTCAGGCAGCATGCTATAACCGGCCAAGGCACTGGCACCGATAACCAGTTTTTTAAGGGTCTTTCTTCGCGCTTGATTCTCCGGTAAATTCTGCGGCACATTTTTATTTTGCTCTTCCATTATTATTTCCACCTGTTGTCTACATGTTGACTCTTTTTTTGCTGTATAATTTTGTCCATCTGAATACCCCTAGCGTACTTAGATAAAAGTGAGATATCGACTCAAAAAATTATCGATATGAGGAAAAATAGTTGGCATGAGTGTATCGTCAACCCCGAACCAGCGGGCCAAGGTCGCCTGAATTTGATCGGTTGCAATTTGTGGAATCAATCGTCCCTTGCTGCCATGATCATAACTACCGCCCAAGGTCAGATCAGGTAGTTCGCCGTAGAGTTGTCCACCATTCACAGAACCGCCCATGACCAGATAATGACCTCCCCAGGCATGCCCGGTGCCATCGCTGTTATTCGTCACGGTACGTCCGAAATCAGAAAGGTTATAGGTTGTGACCTTATCGCTTAAGGAAAGAAAATCCATAGCCTGTTGGAAATCCCAGAGCGCAAGGCTCAGTTCTCGGAGCAGCAGCGGGTGATTGTAACGCTGAGCACCATGAGTATCATAGCCGCCTTGCTGGACAAAAAAGATCTGGCGCTTGATGTCTGTCTGGCTTTGGCTGTAGGCGATCATTCTGGCGACTGCTTCCAGTTGCCGAATTAAGTGACCGCTGATATCGTCGTCAATGCCCAGAACATGCTGCTCAGGAACAGAAAAGAGCGGTTGGCCGTACGAATCGGTGAGCCCATCAAAGATGGATTCTGTTGCTTCCCAGGCCTCAGCTAGCACATCCGTGAGTCCAAACGAACGGAGGAGCATCCGGTTATACAGGTTTTTAAAGGGGCTCTGCATGCTCAGGCCATTCATATCCAGATAGAGCTTGCGTCTTGCCAAAATCTGTTCATTATCCCCGGTCAAATTTTTGTATGCGGGAGGAGATCCTGTGCTCAGGCGCAGAGGTGTTGTTTCTCTTCCGATAGGGAGCCGCCCCCTGCCATAGGCGATGTTCATGCTCAGGATATGATCGTTATTGACCTGCTGCCAGTTATCAAATAAGCGTCCTGCCCAGCCTGCTGCATTCGGATTATCAGCCTCACCGGTCTGGGTCAGTGTGCGCTGACTGTTATGGGAAAAGAGAAAAGACGGAAGATCTGCTGCTCCTATCTGAATATCCTTACGTGTGACTGGTTGGACTAAGGTTCCTGCATTGGCAATAATTGCGGCGGTTTGATTTTTGATCAACTGGGCAAGTTCCGGCATCATCCCGTTAATACCAAAGGGCTTTGTTCCGCTGATAGAGTAAATCCCTTTCAGGTAAGCATCGGTACGGGTGGCGTTTTTGTAATAGGGGTTACTCCAGCCTGCACCGAGCAGATTGCCGGTGCTGCGCAGACCGGCACTGAGGTCAATATTATTCACAGCCAGGGAAATATCAGGATTATCAAGTCCGCGAATTCCAGCATACATGTCATAACCGGCTCCACCGGAAGTGGCTGTGGGCAGGACCATATTGACGGCGTCATTACCGCCGTTGAGAAAAACGCAGACCAAGGCTTTATAGTCTGTAAAAGACGGACTAGTAGAACTCAACACGTTACGAGGCAGCAAGGAGAGCCCTGCCAAAGAAAGAGCGGTGTTACGACTGAGTCGGAGAAATTCTCTTCTGCTTAATTTTTTCTTCATATTTTGCACCTCAATGCTGCACCATGTAGGCGCTGGAAGTGGTAATAGCCCGTACCGCCTCAAGGATCATCAGACGCGCTGACTGTGGTCGGTTAGTTTCTGCTACGCTGAAGGTGTTGACCAGATAATCAATCAGCACTTCTTTCTGCTGTTCGGTCATGGTTGACGCGGTTATTTTTCGGTCAAGATGATCGACAAGAGCCTGAACCGCCAGTGCTTTTGGGCCGCCTGAAGCATGATCATCCCGGTTGAGGATAGAAAAATCGCCGTTACTGTCTCCCTCTAGCCCCTGTTCAAACAACTCCATCTCCTGATCAAAACTGATCATCAGGGTATGTCGCCAGCTGTTTTCGCCGATAACCTCTTCTGCATAAGTTGTTATCATGTCCTCCTCAGCAACGGTTTGGTCATAATCGGATTTATCCCGGTACCATTGTATCATAGCATTACGTTCATAGTCTGAACACAGGGTGTAAATGAAATTACTGTAATTGACGAGGAGTTGATCAGTCTGAATTTCGAACTCAGGTGAAGTCAGGTGATTGTCCATGAAATAAGCATCACTGGGAGTGAAGTCGGGCGAGTAAAAGTTAAAAACCGTGAAAGCATGTAAGGGTTCTTGACCGAGATTCTCCGTAATTGAGTTTATCCGATAAAAATCATTCATCACAATGCCGTTTTTTGTCCAACCGTTCAAAGGTTGGACAGAAAAAGAGCGAAGAAGGCGAGTCAAGGCAAGCACGGGTTCCTTGGTCTTTGCGGCATTATTATCGATTTTGCCAAGGGTTCGTGCCTCTGGATCGAGGAGAATGGCCCGGGCCACGGCTTTCAGATCGCCCTGTATACCAGATCCGTTATCAAGAAAAATCTGGGCAACGCGTTGCACATAAGCCGGACTAGGATTTGTTGTGACGAGCCGTTTGATCAGCTGCTTGGAGACAAACGGAGCCGTGTTCGGGTGTTGGATCAGCATGGTGATGACTGCATCGATATCAGTCTCGCCATCCTCGCTGGCCGGATCTGTAGCAGGAATGATTGTATCCAAGACAATCTTTTCTCCAAAATCATGGTACTCAGCAGTGAACTCCATTGAGCGGGTCAGGTCGCCTTCGGTTCTCCTCTGGCTGCCGTAGCGAGAGTTGTCCCAAGAATCCCAACCGGTAAAAATCCTCGATAATTCCTCAATGTCTCTTTGGATATAGGTGGGAATGGGCTTGCCGGTTATAGCGTCTGTTTTTGTTGTTCCGTCCAGGTTGAGTTCGTAGAGGCCGATGGTAAAGAGCTGCATTATCTCACGAGCAAAATTTTCGTCCGGGCGAGTACCGCTGTCCGGGTTGGCTTTTTTATTGCCGTGATGGGTCAGGTAATAGCCCATTGTAGTGGACAGGGCCACTTCCTTAAGCAGGGTAGCGTAATTACCCAAAGCATGTTTTGCTAAAATATCTTGATGAGAGGCTATGGCTTCCGGGCGATGTTGAAGAAGCAAATCCTGAGTGGACACGACAATGATCTGACTCAGGGCATAGGCTATGCGTTGGCGGAGCTGATCTTGGCCATGCAGGGCATTCTGGAGCCAAACATCAAGAAAGACATCACGAATTTCTCGGCTGGCCTTGATCTGGTTGAAGACGGTATACTCAGGATTGGTCGGATCAAGATAGGTACTGATCTCTTCGGGAAAATCATCAGGCCATATAATTTTGGCTACCCGGATGGTTTCTTCCAGATAGGTAAGCCGATCATCTGTATCAGAGTCGTAGGCTGACACCATATTGAGCTGTTGATCTACCCAGCTTTCAATACCCATCGTATGGACAGCTGCAATACTTTGCTCTGTTGCGCCGAAGGTTGCCTGGTCGAGAAAATGAGCAGCGTTTTCTTCAGCGATTGGTTTACTATTAAACAGTAATAATGCAAGGATAGGAACAATACTTCCTTTCATAATAATGCCTCAATGTTGCGGGGAGAGTGGAGAGAGGGCAATAGATCAAAACATACCAGCCTATATTTTTGATATTCTTTATTAATTCTATGCCGTTCGAACAGGAAAAGTCAACCGGAAATTCTTTTTCTGCCTGAGAAGGAAGGGAAGAAAGAGAAGGGTATAAAAAAAGGGTGCGCAAGAATGCACACCCTTATAAATTTTTTCTCGATTCTAGCTTAGTAGCTATCTCATCCCGCTATCGCCAACACATTACTGCTGAAGGAGGGCCAGATTCCGGCCACCAGCATGATTGCTGTCAGCACAAAGAGGCTTACCTTTTGCATTCCGTCCATAACAACCGGAGCAGTCTCACTGGCAGGCTCGATAATATAAGCCTCTTTCACCAGCAGGAGATAATAATACAGCGAGATGGTTGAATTCAGGGCCGCAAAAACGACCATGAAATAATAACCTTTTTGTGCTGCTGAGGCGAACAGGAAGAATTTTCCCATAAAACCAGCAAGCGGCGGAATACCTGCCAGAGAAAAGGCACTCAGCATCAGGATAGCTGCCAACAGGGGATTACTTTTTCCCAGGCCTTGCAAACCACTGCGGTTCTCTTCGCTGCTGCGTCCAATAATGGAAATAATAAAGAACACAGCATAGTTTCCTGCCGCATAGACAAAGAGGTAGAAGATGATGGAGGAGCGTGCTGCACCGGCATCACCGACCATTGCCATAATGATGTAACCGGCCTGGGCAATAGAAGAGTAGGCCATAAAGCGTCGCAGGCGTGTTTGCTTCAGCGCACCAAGATTACCGACAGTCATGGTTGCCGCTGCCAAAATCAGGAGAATCGGCTGTAAAGAGCTGTGCATGGCAGCCAGCGGACCGTATACCAAAATCAGAAGAAAGGCGATGGCAACAGCTTTGGAGGAAACCGAAATAAACGCGGTTACCGGGCTGGGTGCGCCGTCGTAGACATCCGGTGCCCACATATGAAACGGAAAGAGGGTCAGTTTAAAACCGATGGCAGCCAGGGTGAAAAGCATGCCAAGGCGGAGCAGTGGTTCCTGAGGATTTGCCGTGCAGGCCTGGGCCAGTGCTTCAAAGGTCAGGGAGCCAGCAGCACCATAGAAGAAGGAGTAGCCAAACAGGAGCAGTCCTGTTGAGGCTGATCCCATAATAATATACTTCGTGGAAGCCTCAACGGACAGGCTGTCTTTTTTATAAAAGCCACTTAAGATGTACAACGGAATTGTGGCCAACTCCATCCCGATGAACAGGGTCAGCAGGTCAGTGGATGAAACCACCGTAAACATACCAAAGGTACAGAGCAGGAGGATAAAGAGAAATTCGCTCTGGTATTTCAGTACCCCTCTCTTGCTGCCTCCCGGTGTAAAGTAAGGACGCGAAAGCAGTACGGCAAAAAGAGAGGACAGAACAAAGACCTGCTTGAAAAGGAGTGCTGTTCCGTTGACCAGATAGCCGCCCGGATAGAGAACGGTCTGATCATAGGGCAGGCAGAGCAACAGTGTAAAAATACCACACAAACCCGCCCAAGAAAGAGTAAAGGGCACCGTGGAAACGAAATCGCTTTTTTCCTTGTACAGGTCATAGCCCATTACCAGGGCCGCAAGTACGACAAGAAGAATATCAGGCAGCAGGAGTGTCATCGGAGTTTTTATCGCATCAGGTTATTGTAAATGGGATGAACAGCGTTATTGACCAGCTCAATAATCCAACCGGGCAGGATACCCATGCCGAAAAGGCAGATAAGCAAGATGGTTACCGGTACTTTTTCCAGCAAGGATGCATCAGTCAGGGTGGCAAATTGAGCCTTGATAGGTCCGTTGACCAGACTGTTGACTGCTCGCAGAACATAAACAGCTGTTACGACGATCGAGAGGACAGCCAAAACTGTACATATCCTATTTAATGTGTTGGGATTGCTGAAGGAGCCGACAAAAACATTGGCCTCAGCCACAAAACCGGACAGACCGGGCAAGCCCAAGCTCGCCAGCCCGACAATCACATAGGCCACCGAGAGAAAGGGCAATACCTTCATCAAGCCACCCATCTCGCTCACCGTTCTGGTGTGCGTTCTGCCATAGATCATACCGATGAGGCAGAAGAACAGGGCGGTCATCAATCCGTGAGAAATCATCTGGAGCACGCCACCCTTGATACCGGTAAAGGTGAGAGCGGTGAAGCCGAACAGGACCAGTCCGCAGTGAGAAACTGAGGAATAGGCTGTAATGTATTTCAAGTCGGTCTGGCGGATGGCTCCAAAGGCACCGTAGAGTACGTTAATGGTGACCAGGATGAGGAAGAAGCTCATCCACATCTGTGCTCCTTCAGGCAGGAGATACATTGCCACCCGCAGACAGCCGTAGCCGCCCAGTTTCATCAAAACCCCGGCATGGAGCATGGAGACTGCTGTGGGTGCAGAGGCATGGCCATCCGGTGACCAGGTGTGAAAGGGAAATATCGCGCCCAAAACCCCGAAACCGAGGAAAATCAACGGAAAAACCCAATATTGAAAGGCATCTGAAAAATGGTGCTGGGAAAGTACTTGCAGGTCAAAGCTGTTCATGCCAGACTCGAAGTACAGAGCCAGGATTCCTGCCAGGATAAAGGCGGAGCCAGCTACCAGCATCAGGGTCAGCTTCATGGATGCGTACTCTTTCTTGCCTGTTCCCCAGAGACCGATGAGCAGGTACATGGGCAGGACCGCAATCTCATAAAAGAGAAAAAAGGTAAACAGATCAATAGAGATAAACACCCCGTAGACTCCAGCCACCAGGATATTGAGGAGGATAAAAAACTCCTTGGCCTGCTTGTTGACATTCCAGCTGGCCAATACCCCGCAGAGGATGACAATGGCTGTGAGCAGCATCATGAGGACGGAGATAGCATCGACCCCAATGTTGTACTCAATATTCATCATCTTGAGCCAGCTGACCTTGTAGGTAAAATGGAACAGGCTGGATGCTGCGCCGTCCGCAATCGGATTGGCCGCTGAGACACCGATGAACTTGAAGGTCAGGACGATGACAAACAGAAGGTTGATCAGGCTCCCGATCAAAGAAATTACTTTAATGCTCCGATGGTCATCAGTCCGGATCGGCAGGCAGGCCAAGGCGGTAATAAAAGGGACGACCCAGATCATAGTAAGCAGAAATGGTCCGTTCATATATGTACTCCGTTACTTTTTTCAGTGTAGGGGCTGCGTTTGTTCATAGTCTACGTGCCAATAATAATTTGATTATTTAAGAATTAAACTCTTGCGTAAAAATTTAGGCTATTGAGCGATACGAGCATTTTGCAGGTATCCACAAATTACAAATCCAATTCTGCGATTATCTCAAACATCCCATTGAGAATGTTAAATGTCTTTTGCAAGCTGTCCGCAGCAGACACGGAAACAGGGTCCACTGTAAAGACACCATGTTCCAGCTTACCAAACTCCCAGGTTTTACCCGTAGTAACTACGCCGTAACAAAGCGATGCACCTGCCAAGGATGAAGCCACCATTTCTGCCAGAGCCTGCGTCCAGCCCTCATCAAAATTATCCCGTTTCGCCTCAATAATACAGAGCGAAGGGCGAGCCATTCCACCGTATTTTGTTCTAGGAGCAATAAGATAATCAGGTTCGCCGACAAGGCCTTTCTGTTCATCTATATTATAGGAAACATGGGACCATACGTTTAACCGAGTATATTTTTTTGCAACAATATTGAGTATCGGGCTGATAATCTTTTCACAGATGGTGGTTTCATTAATAAAACTCAGATCATCCCTAATATTTTCTGTTATCAGCACAAAAAGAGCTTCTTGTACATCAAGTTCTTTTTGTCGGACAAAGATCGATTTTCTGGCGACTTCAATATCGAATTTTCGCGCAACTTCTTCAACGCTTTTAAAATTTCCGTACGCCATATTGTTGATCCGCTTTACTCAATTACAGACAGCTTTACTGTCCCAAAAACAGCAGCACTATAAACCCGACAACCGTAGCTCCAAGGTAAAATTGCAATTGTCCAGATTGCGCAAGCCGTATTCCTTTGCCGCCGACCTGCAAGAGCCATCCCGTGAGATCCATGCTCCCATCAACAACCTTGCGATCAAACCACTTGATTGGGGCAGCAATACGATCAAAGATGATTTTGTGGGTGATGAAGAGCCATACTTCATCCATGTAAAATTTATGAGAGACAAGCGTATACACTGGTCCGAATAGATCTTTCAGGCGTTCGGCAGCCTCTGTTTTACCCTTGCCGTAGAGCAGCCATGCTCCACCTATACCGAGAAAGGCTGCTAAGGTAGCGAGCCAAGGTAACCAGCCGGGGTGTGCAAAATGACCGACCTGTTCGAGCTGGGGCGGAACAACATTGGCGATAAAGAAATGCTCCAGCAACCCGGCAAAAACAGTCGGTATAGTCAGGATCATGATCGGCCAGGTCATCCAGGGATCTTCATGGACATCATGCAGCTCGGATCGTGCTTCGCCATGAAAGATAAGGAAGAAGAAACGGAACATGTAAAAGGCGGTCAGGCCACCGGTAACCAACCCAACAAGGAAGGTTATATAATGACCGGATTGGAGAGACGCCAACAGGATGGCATCCTTGGACCAAAAACCACTGAGGGGAAACACGCCGGCAATGGCCAAACAAGCCACAAATAATGACCAGTAGGTTTTCGGCATCAGAGCTTTCAGGCCGCCCATTTTCATGATGTCGTTACTGTGGACAGCATGAATAATGGCACCGGCACCGAGAAAGAGCATGCATTTAAAAAAGGCATGGGTAAAAACATGGTACATGGCTGCTGAGTAGCCCAGCA
>JBATKL010000290.1:0-2236 GCA_049669385.1 Candidatus Electrothrix sp.
CACATGGCGCGAGCATTGTTGGGCGATCTTCTCATCATGAGTGATGAGAATAATGGTAATACCCTCCTCCTGATTGAGGCTTATGAACAAATCCATTATTTCTTTACTCACATGGGAATCCAGAGCACCGGTGGGTTCATCGGCAAGGACGATTGCCGGTTTACCGATCAGGGCACGGGCAACGGCCACCCGCTGCTGCTGTCCACCAGACAACTCATCAGGGCGATGAGTGGCGCGATCAGCCAATCCGACCTTTTCCAACATAGCCAAGGAACGGCGCTGAATTTCCTTGGGAGGAACCTGGCTGTAGCGCAGCGGACAACCGACATTCTCCGCCGCCGTCAGACGTTGCAGCAAATAGAATGACTGGAAGACAAAACCGATTTTTTGATTTCTCATGGCAGATAGTTCATCATCGCTGCAATGCAGGACTTCCTTATTATCCAACCAATAACGCCCGCGCGTCGGTTTATCGAGCAGGCCCATAATACTCATCAGGGTCGACTTGCCACTTCCCGAGGAACCAGTTACGGCGAGCAGATCTCCCTGATGCACATCAAGGTTGATCCCTTTGAGAACAGGCATCGTTGTGTGGCCGACCTGATAGGATTTGTACAGGTCACGTATTTTCAGCATAATATTTCATGGCTGGATTCGACAAAAATTTCTTAATGTAAAGAGGTACCGTAGGGACACGGCATGCCGTTGCCCCTACAACGGAGGTGGCAGAGGTTCCCGCATAATCTTGTCCCCGACCTCAAGTCCTTCGAGAATTTCCACGGTATTGGCATTGGTTACGCCGATTGTGACTTTGACCTTTTCTTTTTTCCCGGTCGCTTCAATAACCTTGGTCACCCATGCCTGTTTTTTATCATCAAGAGTAACCAAGGCAAAGGGGATAATAATGGTGTTCGGCTTTTCAGAGATCAGCACTTCCATATCCGCTGACATCCCCAGGAGCAGGCGTTTTTTTTGCTCGTCTGTCGGGGCAACAACCGAAATACGTGCTGAAAAAGAAGAGGGCTTTCCATATTCCTGCCTATCCGCCTGAAAAGAAATATACTGTACTGTTCCTTTCAGGGTCAGATTATCCTGAAAAGCATCCCCGGTTATGGTAACCGCCTGCCCCAGTTGGAGTTTCAGAATGTCATTTTCATCAACTTTGGCTCGTATATTAAACCCGTGTAAATCAGCAACCGTGAACAGTACCTGATCCTGCTTCACAAAACTGCCCGGTTGAAGTTCAAAAGGAGCTTCCTCCTTACGGCTAACAGGTAATAAAATAACGCCGTCAATAGGGCTGACCAGTTGCGCTTTCTCAATGCGAGCCGCAACCGCCTTCATCTTCAGCAAAGAATTTTCTCTTTTAAGCACTGCTCTATGCACGTTTTCATCGCTGCCCTTTTCTAAGACACCTGAAAGCCGCTCTTTATAATAAACAACATCCCCCTGTTGATTCTGAATATTCTCCTCCAGTTGTTCCACGTCTGAATTTGCCACAATCCCCTTTTTAAACAACCGCCGATTTTTTTTCAGTTCTCTCCGGGTTGTTTTCAGACCGTATTGTGCTTTGGTCAACTCATGTCTTATCCCGACAACCTCTGGATTATTTTTCCAGTTTTGCAGTGATTTCAATTCAGCTTCAGTCTTCAAATAATCGGCCTGCGCATCTCGATATTTAACCTCCTCATTGCCAGCATCAATGGTCAACAAGACCGTATCTTTCTCTACAAAATCTCCGTATTGAAATTTTTTCTCCAACACCATCCCTTCTAAGGGTGCAACGATTTCAATCTGCCCGAGTGGCTCTATTTTACCTGTCAGGGAAAGGGTATTGCGTAAGGTCTGTTTTTTAACCGTCACAAGCGGCTCTTTCGGCTTATCGCCTTGTTTTTCGAAACCCGGAACGCCGGGCAGAAAGGAGGAGAGTTCCCCGCGCCAAAAATAACCACCGGCCCCGACTCCAGCGATAATCAGCAAAAGGAACAGTAACCTATATCGCCGCTTGACACGTTTGAACCGGTACTGCAAGGCGAAATGCTCATCTTCAAGCTGATAATGATTTGCCTTGAGTTGATGATATTTCTCCTCAAGATCGATTTCCTTTCCCAAAGACTTCTGTTGGTTACTCATGGCAACTCCACCTTTCGTGCATTTACAGGATCAATTCCCCAATGCTCCAAGGTTGTGCCCAAATACATATCCAGCTCGGTCAAGGCATTAAGGTATGCTATTT
>JBATKL010000291.1:0-4791 GCA_049669385.1 Candidatus Electrothrix sp.
GTCACCCTGTTCCTGAGCAAGAATTTGGCGAATTGCCCGACTTGTACTTCGTGCCAGATGATCAGGTCGGCTGGAGGCAAACTGGGGCAAGGGCGGGAGATACTCCTTACGCACCGGAAACATCCGCCCTTGCCCGTTGATGATCGGGGCGTCTTCCAGCAAACTACTCACCGCTTCCGCATCCATGGTGGCGGACATAACCAAGAGGCGGAGGTCATCCCGCAGACCGGAAAGCACATCCAGGCTGAGGGTAAAGGCCAGATCCGAGTTCAAGCTGCGCTCATGAAACTCATCAAAAATGACCAGCCCGATATCGCTCAGCTCCGGGTCCTGCTGGAGACGGCGACAGAGAATGCCCTCAGTGACCACCTCCACCTTGGTTCGGGCCGAGATCCGGCGATCAAAGCGGATCTGATAACCCACAGTATTGCCGACCTTTTCCAGGCAGAGCTTGCTCATGTATTCCGCTGCTAGCCGGGCCGCAATCCTGCGGGGCTCAAGCAGAAGGATCTTCTTTCCTTGCAGCCAGGAGGCATCTTGTAGGGCAAGGGGAACCAAGGTCGTTTTGCCGGAACCGGGCGGAGCAGTCAGGACAGCGCGGCCCTGCTGGGCTAAGGCGTCTTCAAGCTCGGGAAGAACCTTGTGGACAGGGAGATGATCTGGGAGCTGCAAAATATTTTCTTTCAGGAAATCTTATGGAATATTATATGTTTCAGGCAGCCATATTTTCAGCTCACTGAGAGCTGTTGAGGCCAACAAATATGGCTCCTGATTTTTCGTCGCACCTTGCTGAACGCTCTGAAGGAGCTTGCTTAGTGACCAGTCCTCCGTGTTTCTTTCTGAACCGGGAACATGATCAGAAACATAGCCCCACATATGTTGCAGCGCATTGCGGATACCACCGGGTGCAGGGGCTGTTCTCAGCGTTTCTGTGAGCAGGGTGACGAGTACGGAGAATTCATCAGCCGAATCAGGCGAAGATGTGTTTGCCACCTTCCTTCCTATCTTTTTATAGAGTTGTACATTACGTGCCATGACAGAGTATTTATGCTGACTCCATACTTGCTGGCCATTTTTGGGAAGAGGGATACGTCCTTGTTCTTTTTTCTCATATTTGGCAGTAAGAAGGGTAAACTGTTCATGAGGAGCATCAATATACTCTTTCGGCCAGCCCCCTTCATTGAAGACGCCTTCATTGGAAGATATCATCACAGGTGTTTTTTCTTTGAAACCTCGTAACAACATTTCAGCAGCGAGCAGTTCATGCCGCATTTTGAGTGCCCACCCGTAATCGACCCATCGGAGCGTCTCTGGATGCTTGGAATATCCTTTTTTGCCGTTAACAATGATGGAGACAATCCCATGCAGTTCACGGTGCTCGCCAAGCAGGCTCTGGCGGTTCAAATATCCCGGATTGATGTCCCAGATTCTCATATCGTATTTTAGAGTACAGAGTATGTCATGCCATTCAGGACTACAGAACTTCTTTATCCACTCCCTCTCGCTTTTGTCGGCACCAGTCCAGCATCTCCCTGAACAGCTCAGCAAGGTTGACGTGCTGAGCCGACAACACCCCGGTAAAGCTGAACAACCAGCTAGCAAAGGCCGCCTTTTCTTCACCCAAAAAGTCCATTTTTTCTATAAACAAGTTCAGCTCATACATTGATTCCGGCTGCACTAGACTGAGCAACTCATGCGAGCTGTACACCTTTGTTGAACCGGCAGGAATGTATTTATCAAGGCCGTTTTTCACATATTCCGACAGGGCGGAGCAATCTGCGGTGATGTCCGAGGTGTTCGGTACCGGCAGCAGCTCAATGATCTTGAGACCGTTAAAGTCGTTATTAATCGCGGCCAGCAGAAAACGAAGATAGTGCAAGTATTCCTTGCGGTACTTGCCGGTCACCCAGATGCTGATGCGCCGAGCCTGCACATCCTCCCTGATCAAGGCCTCCGCACCGCTCATCTTATCTTTCAGCAGCATGCCGCTACGCCAGCAGTCCTGATCTCTGATGTCCTCATGCGCTTTGACCATGAAACGAGGAAAAATAGAGGGAGGAAGAAAATCTTGATAATGCAAGATAAAACGAAGTGATCCAGCTCGGTCAAAGGTGTGGTCCGGCTCCGATGCAGGCAGGAGCTGAGGAATAAGGACAGCATTTTTGCCATGTTCACAGCAGAGCTCGAACTTCTTCATCAGCTCAATAATACAGGCATATGTTTCCGGCGGGCAAGGAAGATTTCCGCAAACTCTGTCCGGTAGGATTTCCGCCATGTCTTGCAGGCTGACAATGCCTCCGCATTCCGCCGTCTTCATGGCCGTGACAACCCCGTAGACGGCATTGGCCGTCCATGCGGGGTTCAGCGCATGCATGGCATCCCAGCAGATGTCCTTGAAATGCACGACTGCACCGAGATCATGCAGGAACTCAAGCAGCATATCGCCGACTTTTCCGTTCATGATCCCCTCTTCGGAACAGATAGCCCGGTATTCCTCACAGCTGATCCAGGGCCGCCCTGCTTGCTCAATGCGATGTTTGACTGCCGACCAGGCCCTTGGCCAGCAGACAGCGGCTGTCCCTACTTTGATCAGCTCGGCCAGCAGGCCCTCTCTGAATGCGGTGATGCCCTCGCCTGTCTTGCAGGAGGTGCGAAAACTGCTCTGGATGCCGGGATATTTTTCCCGCAGAAAGGGAAGGTTGAGATTGCAGCGGCCAAGCTGACTGTCCCGCTTGTTGAGCACAACCAACACCGGCGAATTTCCACCAAAGGCTTTGATATGCTGGAGCCAGTATTCAGCTCGGTTGTTCATGCGACCGTCGAGAACTAAAACATACAGGGTTCTTCTGGAGAAAAAAAATTGATGCTCGGCATGCATGACATCCTGCCCACCAAAGTCCCAGATGTTAATTCGAATATGACTGCCACCGATAGCCACGTTCCATTGCAGGAGGTCTATGCCACGCGTGGCCTCTTCGTCATTGTCAAAGCCTCTGTCAAGAAGCTTCCTAATCAGGGACGTCTTGCCTGCTGCTCCGTCGCCGATAAAAACAAGCTTCACCTCGTTCAGAGGTCGCACACCTTTTTCCAGATCAACAAGGTACTGCTGAATGGCTTTGATGCCGTTGCGGATAATCTCCGGCGGCGGAGAGACAAGAAAATTACGTTTCGCGTCAAGTTTTTTCAGCACCTTCAGACGACAGAATTCCTGAGGCAGGGCCACGAGTCGGTTATCATTGAGGCAGAGCTTTTCCAACTTCGTCAGTTCGCCTATTTCCGGCGGCAGGACAGCAAGGTTATTACTGTTGAGACAGAGATAGCTCAGTTTTGTCAGCTGGCCGATTTCCGGCGGCAAGGTGGCAAGCCGATTGCTCCAAAGGAGAAGTTCCTGCAGGTTTGTCAGACGACCGATTTCCGGCGGCAAAACAGAAAGTTTGTTCAGGTGCAGATAAAGCTGAGTCAGCGTCTTCAGCTGACCGATTTCCGGTGACAACGAGTGCAGATTCAGAGCGCCTAAGCCGAGTGCTTTTAATTTTTTTAATCGGAACAGCTCCGGTGGCAGGGCTGCAAGCTTATTTTCGCTGAGATTGAGTTTTTCGAGCTTTGCAAGCTGCAAAATCTCCGGCGGCAGGGAGGTCAGCTTATTGCCACTGAGGTCAAGAAAAACGAGTTCTGGGAGCCGAAAGAGCTCGGGCGGCAGAACTGTCAGCCCTTTTTTCCGGAGATCAAGCCCGATAGACTTTTTTTCCTTCGCCTCCCGGATCATCTCAATCAGCTCTTCAAGGGTCATAGGTGAAGGCTTAGCAGCAATTTTGTTTCCCTCAAGCCACCAACCCACATCGGTCGGCTCTTTATCTGCCATGTCTGTCTTCCTTTTTTTATATTAACTTGTCGTCAAACTTCGTTACTTATACCGATATAATACCTTATTTTTACCAGCTGCGTAACTCCTATATTGTATAATATTGACTCAAGCCTATACTCCTGCTATCGAAAATAGCTATCGAGAATAGTTATCGAGAATAGCATGGATCTCCTTAATTTCCTTTTGAGGTTTACCCTTTTTTACTCATTCTTGACCTTTAATCGCCATAGTCGGAAGCCGCCAACAGTGTAATTCTCTTGCACAGAATTTCAGTCCTTAGTAGAAAACAGGCGATTATCCGTATATAAAAAATGAACTATCCGTATCCTGCGCATGAAACCCTTGAACGATACCACCATACGTCGCCTTACCTCCCGACTGGAACAAGAGGATGATTTTGTCTTTTTAGAGAGCTCCCGGCTGAGTGAGGAAAACCACCGTTCTTTCCTCTTTCGCAATCCCTCTGCCTATCTCTGCTGCCGACCCGGCGATTCTGTGCCTGAATTCCTTGATCGGGTTGATCAGGCCCGTGCCCAAGGCCGTTACCTGGCTGGCTGGCTGGCCTATGAATTCGGTTATCTCCTTGAGCCCTGTCTGCGTCACTTTCTCCCTGAAAATCCTGAATCTCCGGCATCTTCTGTTGCGGATAAGCCTCTGGCCATGCTCGGGATTTACGAGGATCCGCTTATCTTTGATCATAAAACAGAGCTGTTCAGTAACGGGACAGGATGGCCCCTTGGAGAGCTTGGAGACCATAGAGGACCTGAAGAAGAAGAGGATGCTTCCAATTCGTCGTTGTATTCCTGCACTCATCTGGCTACAACCATCACCCGCCAAGAGTACATCCGGGCCATTCAAGCTATCCAGGATTATATTCGGGCCGGGGATACCTATCAGGTCAACTTTACCCTCCGTTTCAATTTTTC
>JBATKL010000292.1:0-1549 GCA_049669385.1 Candidatus Electrothrix sp.
AACGGACTCGCTGAATCTCACCGATTAATAAGAAGAATTATGCCAAAGATAGAAGGATTCAGGATCAAAAATTTCAGGTCGTTGAAGGACGTTACTCTTGGCCGACTGTGGAATCAGCAAAAAGCCGAGCCTCTCACGCCCATGACTGCGGTTATCGGAAAAAATGGTGTCGGGAAAAGCACCTTATTTGATGCGTTCGGTTTTTTGGCAGACGCTTTGAAATTAGGCGTTGAAGAGGCGTGCGACTCTCGCGGCAGAGGTGGTTTTAAGAGAATCAGGGCACAAGGGCAACATGAACCCATTGAATTCGAGGTGTATTACAAGGAAGCAGGGAATGCACGGCCTATTACCTATGAAATTACCATTGATATCGACAAATCCGGTCGTCCATTTGTGCTGAAAGAGCGTCTCAGGCAACGGCGCAAAGGGCAAAGGCATGGATGGCCCTTTTCATTTCTTGTCTTGAATAATGGAAAAGGAGTTGTTTGGAAAGGGGATCAGGGAGGTCGTCAAATTGCTGAAGATCAAAGAGACTTTGATCTGTTTCAGCTGATGGAATCCATTAAGGCAGGTGAATCTGAGGAAGAGTCCAGAGAAACCGAAGTTGTCGAACTTGAGGACATACGCAAGCTCGGAATCGCAACCCTGGGGTCTCTGAAACAACACCCGAGGATTTCAGCGTTTCGGAGGTTTATCGAAGGATGGTACCTCAGCTACTTCACTCCCGATGCCGCCCGCAGTCTGCCGCTCGCCGGGCCGCAGAAGCACCTCAATATACATGGCGACAATCTTGGAAATGTGGTGCAGTTCATGGAACGGGAGCACCCAAAGCGTTTCCAATCAATTCTCAACCTAATCGCTGAAAAAATACCCGGCATCAACAAGATTGAAACGGAAGCGACGAACGATGGTCGCCTGCTTCTTCGCTTTAATGACAAGGGCTTCCAAGACCCATTTTATTCCCAGCAGATGTCTGACGGAACACTGAAGGTATTTGCGTATTTACTTTTACTTGAAGATCCGACACCGCCGCCGTTTCTATGCATAGAAGAACCGGAAAACGGCTTGTACCACAAGCTCCTTGAATCCTTAGCGCAGGAATTTCGTGAACACGCGACAGGCCGCAAAGGCGGGTCGCAGGTTTTCATCACGACCCATCAACCGTATTTGGTTGATGCTCTGGAGCCTTCCGAAGTCTGGATCCTGGAAAAAGGTCCAGATGGTTTCTCAATTATCCGCAGGGCAAGCAAAGACGAAACCGTGAAGAACTTGGTTGCAGAGGGATTGCCTTTGGGCGGGCTTTGGTACAGCGATTATCTAGATGCGAGGTAATCATATGCATTTTGAAATACTCATTGAAGACCAGTCCGGGAAAAAGGCTCTCGACATTCTGATACCCAAGCTCATCAGCCTTGAGCATACATTCAAGGTGCATTCATATAAAGGAATTGGCCGGATTCCAAAAAATCTCGACCTGTGCGGTTAGCCGTTTTTTACGGCTAAGCAGCCAGTTGAAAATCAATATCCTTTTCCTCAAACCACTTTCTGT
>JBATKL010000293.1:0-3001 GCA_049669385.1 Candidatus Electrothrix sp.
CAAGGAGAATGATGGAGGAGGTTTTAAGCCACGGGCTCCGTCGTTATGGGAAATATTTTTCAATAAATGAGGATGCTAACCTTCTTTGAGCAGTTTTCCCCTTGACGCTCTCTGCTGAAAGGGATAAATATCACAAACGCAAACGAGTTTTTGAGTGCATATCGGTAAGTACCGTTGCATAGTCTGTCCCGGTTCGCTTAATCGGGAACGGCTCAATCATGTGCAAAAGAACATTTTAATCTTGCTCTTATTATATTCTAAATTTTCCAGGAGGGAAGTCTTATGGCAGTCTATGTTACAGGCCACAAAAATCCGGATACCGATTCAGTTACCGCAGCCATCGCTTATGCCGAGCTGTTGAAAGCTGGCGGAGAAGACGCTATTGCGTCTATGCAGGGAGAAATGAATCCAGAGACGGAAACTGTTCTCAAGCGTTTTGGTGTGGCTGCACCGGAGATCATGACTGATGCCTCCGGTAAGACCGTGGCTTTGGTTGATCACAGTGACCTGAATCAGGCTCCTGACAACATCAGTGCAGACAGCGTTGTCGCCATTGTGGACCACCATAAGATCGGTGATGTGACCACAAATAGTCCGATTTTTTGCTGTGTAAAGCCTGTTGGCTGCACCGGTACTGTCCTGAAACAGCTTTATGATACCGAAGGTGTTGCTGTTGATCCTAAGGTTGCTGGCTTGATGCTGTCCGCTATTCTCAGCGATACTGTTAATTTTAAATCCCCGACCTGTACCGAACAGGATAAAAAAGCAGTTGCAGAGCTGAAAGAGATCGCTTCAGTTGAAGATACCGATGAGCTGTTCATGGAGATGCTGAAGGCCAAAAGTGCTGTTGCCGGTGTGCCTGCCAAGGATCTGCTGAACCGTGACTATAAAGATTTCGACATGAAAGGCAATAAAGTAGGTTGTGGTCAGCTTGAGCTTGCCACCCTGGATCAGGTTGCTGATATTCGCGATGATTTGTATAAGGCAATGGAAGAGCAGAAAGCTGCTGGCGGTCATCACACCATCCTGCTTATGTTGACAGATGTTGTAAAAGAAGGTACTGATCTGGTTGTCCTTTCAGATGATGCTTCTGTTGTAGAAGGCGCGTTTGACTGTAAGCTGGAAGGAAATTCCATGTGGATTCCCGGCATGATGAGCCGTAAAAAACAGACCATCCCCAATATGCAGAAGGCTTTCGGTTGCTGATCAGCTGCTGCTGATTGGTTACTGAGTCAGGACTGCTCAGCAGGCTGAATATTCTGCAAGATATTCTGTAAGGGAGTTGAAAAAGGATCGGCTTATAGCTGATCCTTTTTTTATTTGTACTGCATCAAAGGAAAGATCAAAGGGAAAAAGATGGCGGAAACCGTAGTAACCGTAGGGTTGGACGACAGGAGTTACCCTATTCGAATCAGTTCAGGATTATTAGCAGAAATTGGAGCTGATCTTAGGGAAAGAAATATAGGAACAAAATACGGGGTCATTGCTGATGATACTGTTGCGGGGCTGTACGGTAAGCAATGTCTGCAATCCTTGGAGTCAGCCGGTCTCCGAGCTGAGCTTATCACCTTTCCGCATGGTGAAGCAAATAAACATATGGGAACTGTGACTGCCTTGGCCAGTAAATTAGCGCAGCGTGGTTTTGATCGTGGCGATGCTTTGATCGCTCTGGGGGGAGGAGTGACCGGAGATATTACCGGTTTTCTTGCCGCTATATATATGCGCGGCATTCCCTTTGTTCAGGTGCCGACAACGCTTTTGTCGCAGGTGGACAGTTCTGTCGGCGGCAAAACCGGTGTTGACCTGCCTGAGGGGAAGAACTTGGTCGGTGTCTTTTATCAGCCCAAGGCTGTATATATTGATACGGATGTTCTCCATACTTTATCGCGTGATGAGTTGCAAGGCGGGCTTGCGGAGGTGATTAAGTACGGTGTTATTCATGACGCAGATTTTTTTGCTTTTCTTGGGAAGAATCGAGATGCTGTGTTTGCCCTGCACCAAGATGTCCTTACGCAATTGATTGCCCGGTGTTGTGAGATTAAGGCTTGGGTGGTGGAGCAGGATGAACGCGAGGGCGGGTTGCGCAGGATATTGAATTTTGGCCATACTATTGGCCATGCAGTGGAGGCGGCTTCCGACTTTCAACTTATTCATGGAAAGTCGGTTGCGATTGGCATGTGTGTCGTAGCAAAGCTGGCTGTCCGAACCGGCTGTTTGTCTGAGCAAGATGCCTGTGCGATCCAAGATCTGGTTGAGCTATACGAGCTGCCGGTTTCTATTCCAGCTGAACTTGATAGACAACTCATCAAGAAGTATCTGTTGAATGACAAGAAAACAGTTGCTGGGCGGGTTTTTTATGTGCTCCCTGAGTCCATTGGTAAGGTTGTGATCACCGATCAAGTGAATGATCATGATGTTGATGCGGTAATTGCGAGCTCTCTTTGATGAATCGTATGGATTGGTTCACCGATTTTTCAGTGAAAGGAATTGTACATCCATTTTCGGTCTGCTATAATATTTTCAGTTATGTAAAAAATACCTACTGAGGCGAGAAGTGCTGTAAGCTTCAGAAGGAAGGATGAGCAGGGCAATCCCGTATATATTTTGCAGGTACCTGTTTCCACCGTTTAATATTTGTTAGGGGCTGAAGAAATGAAGAAAATAATTCTAATGGCAGGCCTGGTTGCCGGGGGGGTCGCCTTGTCGGCAACAGCCTTTGCGAATAATTGGTTGTTGTACCTGCCAGCAATTATTGCTGGTTCTGGAGGGAGCACTGAGCCTCCTGTAACCACTGAATCCAATAAATGGTTGCTGTTTTTACCTGCGATTTTGGCCGGGAGCCAAGGGGGGACAGAGCCGCCTGTGGTGGTTACCGGAGCCTTGAATGATACTGGTATTGTTGGGGGTAGTACTGGAACATGCGATGCGAGCAGCAAGGAGGATTGTAATTACGGCAGGGATAAGACGGATAATGACTCTTCTGATGGGCATGCCGGGTTTA
>JBATKL010000294.1:0-8816 GCA_049669385.1 Candidatus Electrothrix sp.
AACACCGGCATCTGGACCAAGAAGGCCATTAAAGAGGCCAAGTTGTTCGGGGATATTGATGTGGCGTATTCCGGCGAAGAGAGCTCCTTCAACCGGGTTCCTGAAGAGGGCGAGTATGCAGTGGATCAATCTTCTGAATACCTCTATCTCTGTTCCAATAACACCATTTATGGCACCCAGTTTGCCCAGTTCCCAGAAGAAGAGAGCATGCTGGTCTGTGATATGTCTTCGGATATTTTTTCCCGTCAGTTGGACATCTCCCGTTTTGGCATCATCTTTGCCGGTGCTCAAAAGAACATGGGGCCTGCTGGTGTGACCTTGGTGATTATTCGAGAAGATCTGCTGGACAGCACTCCGGATAATGTACCCACCATGCTGAGCTACAAGACCCATGCGGACAAGGGGTCTATGTTCAATACTCCGCCGACCTTTGCTATTTACTGTGTGGGACGGGTACTGAACTGGCTCAAGGAACAGGGCGGCGTTGTGGCTATGCAGCAACGCAATGAAGAAAAAGCTGCGTTGCTTTACGAGGCTATTGATAGCAATGATTTTTATCAGGGCCATGCTGAGAAGGCATCCCGCTCCCTGATGAACGTCACCTTTAATTTGCCCACTCCAGAGCTGGAGGCCGAGTTCATTGCCGAGGCCGCAGCACTTGGTTTGGACGGCCTGAAGGGACATCGCTCCATCGGCGGTTGCCGAGCATCCATCTATAATGCTTTTCCCAAGGAAGGCATTGAAAAGCTGGTCGCCTTTATGGCGGAGTTTGCTGCAAAGAACAGCTAATCCCTTACTTTCTTGCTGAATTCTTCCTGAATCCTCAAGGAATCGCATAAAAAAGGGGGAGAGCGGACATATCCGCTCTCCCCCTTTTTTTGTTGTTGCTGCAACGTATTGCCTCCTTTCAGCTCCCAGTAAAAAAATCAACACAGGCTATTGCAAAGCCAGCCCCCTCCCTTTTTTCCCCTCTGCATGGATACTCCGCAAATTCCGTAAATTCCGCAAATATTCATCCTCCTTGGCTTCCTTAAAAAGGACAAAATAGTTAACTAACTGTTGACAAGAGATTTCCATCTCCATATTATGTGCATATGCACAATACAATAACAAGCAGGCTTTGTTTCGACAAGTAAAAGTCGGCGGCGAGAAAATCCAAAAAAAGGAGATGGAAAGAATGAAACTCTGTATCACAGCAGCAGAAAATGATGTAAACGCAGCAACAGATGCCGCGTTCGGGAGAGCCCCTTGGTTTGTTCTGGTCGACACAGAATCAGGCACGACTCAAGGTATTGAGAATATATCGGCCCAGGCCGCGCAAGGAGCTGGTATCGCAGCGGCTCAAGCTATGACGGAACACGGAGTCGATGCCGTGCTTACCGGAAGGCTCGGACCTAAGGCCAAAACAGCACTTGAGGCCTCAGGAATCGGAATGTACGAGGGATTGGGCCGTTCCACTGTTGCCGAGGCCCTGGAGCAATTTCGTTCAGGACAATATGTAGCTTCTGGGCAGCCCCAAGAGCAAACAACAACGGGTACAGCTTCTGCTTCCCCAGGTCAGTGCAAAGGCCCCGGTGCTGTCCGAGTCCAAGGTGGCGGGCAGGGTAAGGGGCAAGGCCAGGGAAAAGGAAACTGCGGTTGCGGTAACGGAACTGGAAAGGGTCAGGGACGCAGGAGGGACCAGTGAACAAGAAACTGCACCCGGAAATTATCAAACATTTCCACCGCACGACCTTTACGACCCCGATCATCGGGGTCACCGGCGGCAAGGGAGGGGTGGGCAAATCAACAGTAGCTGTTAATTTGGCTGCCGCCTTTGTCGCCCAAGGGAGGAGGGTTGCCCTGATCGACGCAGATGTGGATGCACCCAACGACAGTATCCTCCTCGGGATACCGTTAGAAAATCCAGAGCCTGTTACCATCATGCAACCGATTTTTGACCCGGAAAAATGCACAGATTGCCGAAAATGCGTCAAAGCCTGCCAAATGAACAGCCTGTTCCGACCGCAAGCAAAGACGATCGACCTGATGGGGGAATGTAATGGCTGCGAGGCCTGTTACCTCGTCTGTCCGGAAGGCGCAATGAGTCGCGGAAGTCATTCCGTGGGTACCCTCTACAAGACTGAACGGGGCAAACTGACCCTCTACACCGGGGCTCTTCAGCCGGGTTTAGCAGAAAGCGCCCTGGTCGTCAACGCGGTCAGAGACGCTGCTTTTGCCGAAGCGGATCAGTTTGATATTATTTTAGTGGACACGGCACCGGGAACCCATTGCAATGTGATCAGCGCCTTAAAAGGAGCCGACCATGTATTGGCAGTGACAGAGCCGACCCCACTAGGCTCTCATGATCTTGAGTTAATCCTTTCCCTGCTGGAGATGTTTGCCATGCAGCGAAGCGTTGTGATCAACCGTTCAGATCTGCCTGGGAAAAAAGAAAAGGTCGAACAGGCAGCCCGAGCCAGCTCCGCTCCTATTGCAGGAGAAATCAAGCTGGACAAGGATCTCTTGGCTGGTTATCTGCAAGGAACGCCGGTGGTTGATCTTTTGCCGAATTCATCGGCAGCAAAGATTTTCCTGGATATGGCTGCCCATCTGACAGCAACCTATCCGAACCGAAACAAACAGGCAGCAAGACAGGGGGTGGCATGAAAGAAATCGTTATTCTGAGTGGCAAGGGCGGGGTTGGAAAATCCTCCCTGACTGCGGCTCTTGCTCATATGCTAACCGAAAAGAGTAAGCATCGCCTAACCTTGGCAGACACAGACGTTGACGCACCTAATCTCCATATCGTTCTGGGGGCTGAATTTGATCGCAGTACATTGGTCACAGCCTCGGACAAGGCGATAATTGATTATGATCGATGCAATAACTGCATGCGCTGCGTAGAGGCCTGCGCCTTTGAATCGATTATTGGAGACAAGGAACCAATCATTATCAGTTATTCCTGTGAAGGATGCGGGGTCTGCGCCTTGGTCTGCCCGGAAGAGGCTGTTTCGATTCACCCTGTGGAAAACGGCAAGATAAATTTTGTCACCTCCGGGACTGTTCGGGTAGTGGCCGGAGAATTGGGTATCGGCGAATCTAGCTCAGGGCGACTGGTGGATATCGTCAAGCGGGAGGCTCGGCAAGAGGCCTCGCTCAACGGCAGTGATTTACTGCTGACAGACGGACCTCCGGGCATCGGTTGCCCGGTAATTGCAGCCCTGAAAGGATCAGATTACGCTATTCTGGTTACTGAGCCGACTCCGTCCGCTTTGAGTGATCTGCAACGAATTACCGAGGTGGTACGCGGGTTCGGCATTCCTGCCGGTGCAGTGCTTAATCGGAGTGATATGGACCAAAAATCCGCCAGCACCACCCTGGATTGGCTTGCCCGTAATGATGTGCCTCTACTGGGAACAATCCCCTATGATCCGCACCTGCCCAAAGCCCTCGCTCGCGGTGCTCTGGTCGTGAACATGTATCCTGATGCGCCCTCTTCCTTGGCGTTGAGAAATCTGCATGAGGTGGTGGAAGGATTGTTCGACTGAGGGAGTTTTCCCGTCGGAAACAGGGACGAGGATGGAAATGTCTGAACCGTCCCTGCATCTCGCGTACCGCTTAGGCGATCTCAACCAACTCCAGATCAAAGATCAGATCCTTGCCCGCCAGAGGCGGATTGGCATCCAGCTGAATATGCTCATCGGTCACCTCGATGACTTCCACCATAATGGGCTGGTCATTGGGCCCGGCAAGCTGCAAACGTTGTCCAACCTCTGGAGTGATATCCGCAGGCACTTCACCACGAGGTGCGCTGATCACCATCTCTTCATTGCGCTGACCGTAGGCCTTGTCCGCAGGAATAGTGACACTTTTCTTTTCACCCGGCTCCATACCAGTGACCGCCTCATCAAACCCGACAATCACCTGACCGCTGCCCAAGGTGAACTCCAGCGGAGCAACTCCCACAGAGGAATCAAACTCGGTGCCGTCCTCCAGAGTGCCGGTGTAATGAACTTTGACGCTGTCTCCTGATTTTGCTCCAGTCATACATACTCCTTATCCTTAATAGGATTGACGGGAATGAATAAGCAGGATTGCGCAGTATGCAGCAATCCTGTTGAATATATCGTTTCGATGGTATTGTACATTGAAACAGCTGTCAACCCTCGCGGCCTGATTTGTCGGATCTCTCATTTTGATAATCCAATTATTATAAGTGCCCTGTAAAAAAATATTTACATTTTTTATTATCTGTTGTTAATTTTCGACTTACTGATAAAAAGTCAACTGTTAACTAAGGAGTTAAAAAAATGAAAGAAAATGTCAATCAGAACAACGCCCCTGATAGCTTGTTACGCCGTAAAGCTCTAAAAACTCTTGCGGCGGGAGCGGGTGTCCTTGCCGGAACAATTATTTTGCCTGACAAATGGGTAACACCAATCATAGAAGGCATTGCACTTCCAGTGCATGCCCAAACTTCAGCTCCTGCGATATCATTTTGTGGGAGTCCAGCGATGTTGACATTGGTAAGTGGACATTCAGGGACGAACCAGATGACAATCAGGGCCATAGGATGTACGTCCCCACCCAGTCCTAACACGATAATTTCGCTCACCTTGCATGGTTATACTACCCCGCTGGTCACGCAGCACGAATCGAATGCACGTTCAAAAGCCGAACAGGTGTTTTCAGCCATATCAGATATAATTATTTCCAATGCCTATGCTCTCCCTAGTCCAGCTTGTTCAGAAACGGCCTCAGCAACCACGGACTCGGAGGGAAACTATGATGTCACATTTGTGCTAGGCTGTGCAAAGGGAATACATCAAGTAGCGTTAGTTAAGGCAGGTGCTGACCCGACCGACAACAGATTAGGACACTTGGATATTCCCGCATGTAACCCATGTAATACGGGAACGGAACCTAATACGGGAACGGAACCTAATACGGAAATTGAACCTTCACCATCAAGCGATTATACCGACTGCGCTGCATTCACCATTTTCCACGATTCGGCGTTGACGTTATATATCAACGGAGAGAAAAAAGAGGAGGGCCGTTATCTTTTGCACATCAATGATACGTATAAGTTCGCAAATGAGACTGGTATGTTAATAAAGTTTACTAGCGAAAACGAGAAGTGCAGTACAGAGAAAGCGTTCAGTATGCCATCCCAACTGACGGATGCGCAAAAACTAGAGCGGACCATCGGCAGCAAGGATATTGGCCGTTGGCTGCGGATTACATCAAGTGCTTTGTAAAAGCTAAAAATTAGGGCTGGCTGATCGCAACTGATTAAACTGCGGACTTGACCTAAATACAACAACACTAAAATTTAGCCATGACGAAGCACCAGCTTATGATGAATAAGAGCGTTACTGGCAACGACGCAGTCTATAAGGGAAGCACAATATTCATAAGGAGGAATGATATGGGAACGAGCAAAGCTGTTGCAGTATGTATTTCTGATTTTCACATTGGTGAAGATTTGGGTGGCGTAAGTGGAAACGTGGGTGTCAATGACGTAAAATTTTATAAGAACATTGCTGAAAACGTATATGTTCGTAAAGAATTTTTAACCTTCCTGAATAAACTGGAAGAGCAATACGGCGTTAACAATGGTAAAGATAAAATTAAATATCTGATTATCATGGGTGATAATTGGGATCTGGCTGTTCAACCAATGGAGTATTCTTTTGACCTTTCTTTGAAATTTTTCAGTTCAATTGGACTTGAGAAATATTTTGAAGAGATCATTTATATTCCCGGCAACCATGATCACCATATTTGGCGAATGCTTCAGAGCAATAAATGTGTGGAGGAGCCTTTAAAAGAGATTTTTAAAAGTGATCACCTCGTACCTGCCGTCAACAATGTCATATCTTATCCGCAAGTGATACCCGGATATCTGGATCTTGCCAATTCGACCCTCAAGACAGGGGGGGATCCTCTTTTCTCCGGTATAAGCGAGATCGTCTCCGGCTTGACCGGATCGGCCCGTATACCTGTTACCACGGTTTATCCTAATCTTTATCTCTTCTACGAAGGTGCTGATAAAGAAAGAGAAACCATACTGGTAACGCACGGACATTTATTTGATGGCGATTGGCTGCTGGTGACCAACTACCTAGGATTCATCTTCGAGACGCTTGGATACACGATGAATCTTAAAGATCTCGAAAAACTCAACTCTACGGTTACTGAATTTTGGAATTACCAATTATCCCAAATGGGGAAATATGACCTCGTTGATAAGTTTTATGATTCGTCATTAAAAAAGAAAATCTCCGATGGACTCAAGCCTATCATAGATAAACTATTGAAAGAATTATTTGCTCACATTCCTGACATTGCTGACAGGAAATGGAAGGAAGAGTTAGCGGTTGAATTGTGTGAGTTGATTATCAATGTCATAATGAAAAAAGCATTCAGTAACCAATATTACCCAGAATACGACATTAAATTCATTGATGCACATGGCAAGGCATTAAACGATTTTATCTCCATGTCAATCGCATCTATCACAAAAGAACAACCTTCGGTAAAGCGTTTTTCCAAACTGTTATTCGGCCATACGCATGCGCCCGCAGCAACCCCTTTTAAAAACAAGAAAGTCGATGAGAACATGGCGATATACAATACCGGAGGGTGGGTGGATATTGGTAAATACGCTTATCCGGTTCCTTTAGCAATCTCCGCAAAAGGGGAAATAACGCCCATTGAAATCGTTTAACCTCACCGGGGGCGCTTGATGCGTAATCCGGTTTTTTCTTCCGACTTCTCCCTACCCTCTTCTTCCGGCACATACCCGAACCCGCAACAGGTCGGGCACTCCTCAACCGAGAGAAGAAAGCGACTTTCCCCTTTAAAAAAGTTAAGCTGACCACTGCCGCCGCAGGTTGGGCAAGGAGGAGGTTGTTGCTTTACCTGCTCAGTCACCATTCCGCAAGGCCTCCAGCTCTTCCCAACGGCTGTACAGACTGGTGACCTCCTGCTGCGCCTTTTCCAGCTCCTGACAGCACAGAGCCAGTTTTGTTGCATTACCAGCAATATCTGGATGATGGAGTTCAGCCTCCAGCTCTTCATGCCGCTCTTCTGCCGCTAGAATTTTCTCCTCCATCTGGTCATACTCGCGCTGATCCATATAGGAGAGCTTTTTCACGGTTTTTTGAGCAGCAGCCTTGGCCGAAGCCTTTTTTTTGCGTTTCTTCTCTTCCGCCTTGCTGTTCCCGTTAAGAGTAGCCAGCCATTGCCCGTAATCGGCAAACAGGGAGGCATTATCCTGACCGTCAAAACCGAGGACCTGACCACAGATCCGATCGAGCATAAAGCGATCATGGGTAACCAGGACCAAGGCTCCGGCAAACTCGTTCAGGCTCTGCTCCAGGACGTTCAGAGAGGGAATATCCAGATCATTGGTGGGCTCATCCAGCAGCAAGATATCGGCGGGCTGGCGCATAAGCGAGGCGATCAGGATTCTGGCCTGCTCCCCACCGGAAAGGCGGGAAACTGGGGTTTCCAGCTGATCCGTGCGAAAGAGAAAGCGTTGCGCCCAGGAGACTACATGGATGGAGCGATCCTGATAGACCACGGAATCGCCGTCCGGGGCCAAGGCCCGACGTAGTGTTTGCTCCTGATCCAGTTGCTCCCGACGCTGATCAAAGCTGATAATACGGAGATTATCAGCTGCGACAACCGTGCCCGTGTCCGGCAGGGGACCACCATCACTTCCGGCAGCCGCCAAAATCTGCATCAGGGTGGACTTGCCGCAGCCGTTTCGTCCGAGCAGGCCGAGCCGGGTGCCCGGTGAAAGGGTTAGGTTAAGGTTACTGAACAGATTACGTCCCTCAAAGCCTTTGCTGATTTTGGTGGCAACCAGCAAGTTTTTGGTTTTGCGGTCTGTGCCGTCAAAGGAGATATCCGCAGCAGTTCCCACCCTATTGCGCTGCTTAACCACCGACAACTCATCCTGCAATCGATAGGCGGCATCCTTGCGGGATTTAGCCTTGGTGGCCCTGGCCTTGGGGCCGCGACTGAGCCACTCGTTCTCCCGCCGCACCTTATTAGCCAGCCGCTCTTCCTGCTCCTGCTGCTGCTCCAGAAAGAGTTCTCGTTTTTCCAGAAAGGCTGAATAATTGCCATTGACCTGGAGGGTTCCCTCTGGATAGGCCGCAGAAAGCTCAACGATCCGGCTGACCGTGTTTTCGAGAAAACGACGATCATGACTGACCATGAGATAGGCATCCGGGCTTTCGGGTAACGAGGCCTTAAGGAGCTTTTCCAACCAGAGAATGCCCTCAATATCCAAATGGTTGGTAGGCTCATCCATAACCAGCACATCAGGATGAACCACCAAGGCCCGACAGATAGCCAGCCGTTTACGCCAACCCCCGGAGAGAAGGCCAACAGGGCTGTCTGGGTCCGGGAACTCAGCCCGACTGAGCAGGCTATGTACCCGGTTATACTGTTCCGCCTCCTCAAGATGGAGTTCAGCCACAGGAGTATAGAGATTATCAGCGCAGCTTTTCTCCTCATCAAAGACATCAGACTGAGCCAGATAACTGACCCTGACGTGCCGCTGGCGGAAGATCTCGCCGCTATCCGCTTCAATCAGTCCGGCAAGAATTTTTAACAACGTAGATTTACCAGAGCCATTGGGGCCGATCAGCCCAACCCTATCCCCCTTGGCCAAAACCACATCGACCGAAGAAAACAACGTCTGAGCACCAAAGGCCTTACTCAAATCACGACAAGAAAGCAAATTAGACATGTTCACCCACCGTATCGTTGCTCTCAGCCTTGGGATAGGAACCCAGCCACTCATAATGAGCGCA
>JBATKL010000295.1:0-1642 GCA_049669385.1 Candidatus Electrothrix sp.
CTTCAGATATAGTTGTAATTTGCGTTTTTTCTTAAATGCTTAACCTTGCCACCACTACCCTCTTATTGTTATTAGAATTGCGGTTAAAAAGATTCTGAGCTTTTTACAAAAATAGTGTTTTTTTTGAATCAGCATGCTGAACAGCCAGGAGAATAAATATTGGTGAAATTTTCCTGTCATTCATGATACTTTCACTGTAAGTATCATAACTGTTCTCCTGTATTTCTTTCTATCTGCAAACAACTGCAAATCGAAACAGTTATGACGATTAACTGACCGGTTTGAATAGAACCTTTGCAAAGACCTCGGCAGTGGTCAGGGTCCGAACAACCAATACGTGTGCAATGCCAAGACAAAGAGTTACATGTTTTGTCCGCAGTGTTATGGAAAACAGTCGAGCCCAGCAGCGGTCTCTCGCAGACTTGAGCCTTTTCTCCATGCTGCATCTGTTTCTGCTGGTGTCTTTGTTCTTTTTTTCTTTCCTTCCAAATACTTACGCAAATGACCTGAAAGAAAAAAAACGCGTTCTTATTATTTTCCATGCACAGAGTGATTATCCGGCATACCCAATGGTAGAACAAGGTATCAAGCAGGGGTTAGGTGCAGGCCCGGACTTTGATATTGAGTATTTCCTCGAATATTTGGATTCCGACCGCAATCCCGATCAGATGCATAACCAGTTATTGACTGATTTATACCACCACAAGTATGCCAAGAAAAAGATCGATCTGATAATCACCTACGGCTTGCTCTCACTTGAGTTTGTTATTGTTCACCGCGATGATCTCTTTCAGAACATCCCCGTTGTCTTTTCCGCCATCCCGCAGACAAACATAGAGAGTCTCAGTTTACCACCTGAGATTACTGGTGTCCTTGCGGATATCGACTACGTCGGGCTGTTGCATACGGCACTCGAGATCCATCCGGAGACACGCCACGTTGCGGTCGTCAATGGTGCATCCCATACCGATCTGGCTTTTGAAGAAGGTTTCCGCCAGGCATTTGAGCCGTATACCAAGCAATTCGACTTCATTTATCTGACTCGTTTGCCGTTTGCTGATATTGAGGAAAAAGTCAAAAATCTGCCTGAGCAGTCGGTGATCCTCTTTTACCTCCTCACCCAGGATGGCAACGGCAAGGCCTTCGTTCCCCGGCAGGCTGTTTCCATCTTGGCGAAAGAAGCCAATGCACCGGTGTATGGCATTCTGGATTCCTATTTCGGTGACGGTATCGTCGGCGGAAAGATGTTCAGTGTGGAAATGGTAGGGGTGAGGGCCGGCGAGATGGCTTTACGCATATTACGAGGCGAAATGCCCTCAAATATTCCCATGTCAAGCCAGGGCACGACAATTAATAAGTTCGATTGGCGGCAGTTTAAACGCTTCGGAATCCGAGAGGATCGACTCCCGCCCGACAGCATCGTTCAGTTCAAGACCTACTCCTTCTGGGAGAGCTACCGCTGGTATATCGTTGCCACCTTTTTTGTACTTTTAGCCCAAAGCGGACTGATCTTTTATCTGATGCTGGCGCGAAGGCAACGTCGCAGGGCCCAGTTGCAACTCGCTGAACGTCTGGATTTTGAAAAGATGTTGTCCACCCTTTCGGCCCGCTTTGTCAACCTGCCGTCTGATCATATAGATAC
>JBATKL010000296.1:0-1572 GCA_049669385.1 Candidatus Electrothrix sp.
GATCTGATCTGGATCTTTGTTTTTCCGCTGTTTTATTTGGTCATTTAAGCGCATTAAGCAGGAGGAGAGGTGTTGTGAAAACACAGATTATAAATACACAGATTGTGAATACAGAAGAAAATCAGCATATTATCTCGTACAAAATACTGGGTAGCGTTTTGGCGGCCCTGTTGGTGCTGACCGGCGTAACAGTAGCTGTTTCTTCGGTTGATCTGGGCGTCTTTAATGTCCCTGTGGCGCTTCTTATCGCCTCGACCAAGGCAACCCTGGTGCTGCTTTTTTTCATGCATATGAAGTATGAGAGCAGGGTGATTATTGTTTCTTTTATCAGCGCAGTGGTCTTTTTAGGCATCTTGATCAGTCTTATGTTTTTTGATGTGGCCTTCAGGTAATTCAGGTAATTCAGTTAGGATGGAGAAGCTATGAGTCCGGTAGAAGGGGTAGATCTTGTTTTTTGGTACATACTGGGGATTTCTTTTTTGCTCCTGATCGCGATCACAGGGGCGATGGTCGTCTTTGCGGTGAAGTACCGGCGGAGTAAGCATCCTGTTCCGGCTACGTTCCGGGATAACTGGAAGCTTGAAATTATCTGGACCATTATCCCCACCCTCATTGCTCTATCCATGTTTGCGGTGGGCTGGAAAGCCTATGTGGGGCTGCGCAACGTTCCTGAAGATGCCTTGGTGGTAAATATTTATGCCCAGCAGTTTTCCTGGATCTTTGTTATGCCCAATGACAAGGAATCAGAGGATGAACTGGTTGTACCGCTGGGGAAATCGGTGAAGCTGAATCTTACCTCGGAAGATGTGCTGCACGGTTTTTCCCTGCCAGCATATCGCATTAAGGTTGATGCGGTGCCGGGCATGCAGACCTATGCCTGGTTTCAGGCGGATAAGCTCGTGACCTATGATATTCACTGCACGGAATACTGCGGTGTCAATCACTCGATGATGGCTGGTAAGCTGCGTATTGTTCCTGAAGAGGAGTATTTGGCTTGGCTTGAAGAGGAGGAGTAGGTGGGGTTGAAATGGGAGCTTTTGGTGTGCTTTTTCTTCAGCTGCCGAGTGACATCTTAGTCGATATCCTCTGCAATTTTCTCAATCTCCTCCGCAGATACGCCTGTCAAAGCAGCAATAACTTTTTTACCAAGTCCCTGTTTCAGCCCTCTGATAACTGTTTCACGCTGGTTTGCCGCTTTTCCCTCATCAAAGGCCGTATCAAGGGAATTTTTTAGGTCCCGGTAATACTTGAGGCTTTTCTCGTAGGATCGCACCTGATCCGGGGTAAAACGGGCAATCTCTGCTGAATTAATGTGGGTGTCGCCGAGCTGCTTGGTTTTCAGATAGGTTACGTCCTGGATTTTACCCTGTTCCTCCCGGGGCAGCTCGTTCAGGAAATCAAGAAGGAGGTTCTTGTCGGGCTCTTCGCCGAAAATTTTCTTGTGTCCCTTAATTCCCTCAAAAAAAATGTTAACTACTTTTGGGGGTATATGAAGCGTACCTTAAATTGATGCTCATATAATGAAAATAAAGTTTTTTCGTGAGAAGCATTGTGTCCAATATCCATATAGAT
>JBATKL010000297.1:0-2284 GCA_049669385.1 Candidatus Electrothrix sp.
GATCAGGTCAATTATGACGGCAATTTTTCCTATGCCGGAGGTGGAAAAGGCGAATATCGTAAAGAGACGGTGTATGTCAAGGCCCTGCCCTGTAATGATTGGGGCCTATACCAGATGCACTGCAATGTCCGGGAGTGGTGTCAGGACTGGTTTGGTGATTATCCAGCAGGGTCTGTTGTTGATCCTGTTGGACAGTCTGATGGGCGTCACCGTGTGTGTCGGGGCGGCTCATGGCTCATCTTCCCGTGGCGCTGCCGATCCGCCATCCGCCTCAGGTCCGTGCCGGGCCCATTTACCTGATCACCTGATTACCTGATCTTATCATCATAATGCCCACCAAGGGCAAAAGGCAATGCTTTGGTCAACGCAGTTTACCGCTATCCTTTTAAACATCAAATATATAGCAACCCGAAGCGGGTGGATTTTCACAGTAAATCCAGCCTGTAACTTGATTTTCTGGGAAGACGGCTATTACTCTGCTTGAGCTATCTATGGCTATAATATCGTTTTTTTTCGAATGAAGAGGTATAAGCAGTTCATCTTGAGAAGAAACCTGCCAACATCTTGACCAAAAATAAGAATACTCTTTTCCGTCTGGAGCCATCATTAGATTACGGAGCGATATAATTCCAGAAATAGAATGGCTACAAGGCTTCTTAGAATTAAATATCAACATATTTTCTCTAATTCTCTATTGAAAGGAACCGGCACGAGACTGCTGGTCCTGTATTGGGATGAGAGGAAGGCGGTTGAGATGTTGCCTCAAAAAAGAAGCATCAGGACGTATAATCATCAACCGCCTTTATCTTGCATCATCTTGCATTAAACACGCACAGGCTAGACTAGACTAGACTAGACTAGGCTACTTAAAAAACGACAGCAAAGCATGCAGCGTAGTCAACGGATGTGGCGGACAGCCAGGGATATACAGATCCACCGGAATCAGGCTGTTCAGGTCGCCAACAATATCATCGCTGCCGTAAAACGGTCCGCCGGAGATTGCACAGGCTCCGGAAGCGATCACGACCTTGGGGTCGGGCACAGCCTCCCAAGTGGTGAGCACGGCCTGGCGCATATTCTTTGAGACCGGCCCAGTGACGTGAATACCATCGGCATGGCGAGGCGAGGCCACAAACTGAATGCCGAAGCGGGACAGGTCAAAGAAGGGGGTGTTCAGTACGTTGGTATCGGCCTCGCAGGCGTTGCAGCCCCCTGCCGAGATCTGACGCAGTTGCAGTGAACGCCCGAAGAGCTTTTTAAAATGCTTCTTGGAGTGCTCGGCTAAGTCGGGCAGGCTGCCTGAAAACAGCAGATCGTCGCGGGCAGCAGTCCCCATCTCGAAATTTTGGCTGAAGCAGGCAAATTTGCCCGCAGACAGGGTTTCGCAAAGGCCACAGAAGACACATTTCCCCAAATCAATCTGGCAGGAGGCAGCATCAATCGCCTCTTGAGGGCAGGCCTCGGCGCATTGTTGCACCACAGCGGGGTCGCAGGCTGGATGAACAGTCGGCAGCCCTCGAAATCGCTTATACAGGTTGATCTTTTCTTCGGGATATTTCGTCGTGCGATGTCCCTGTTCAAATCTGTTTTTAATGACTTTTAACATAAAAATACCTTATATTCTTCGAGGTCGGCCTACAGGTCGAAGCCGCAGTACGAGAGATTGAAGCTTTTGTTGCACAGGGGGAAGTCGGAGATCCCCTGCTCACGGAGGGACAGCGCCAGGCCGGTCCAATTGTGAAACGACGGGTCTTTCACCTTATACCTGAGTATTTCTCCCTGCGCATCAGTGAGGATGCAATGGGAGGCCTCACCGCGCCATGCCTCATTGACGGTGACCACAAAGGAGTCCGGGGCCAGCTCTGTTTTCTGGGGCGTATTCTGGGGCGTATACCTGTTCGCCTCTTCGCTGCGGGCAAGCAGCGTATTGACCAGGTTAATGGAGTGCATGATCTCTTCCCGGCGGACCTCGGCTCTGGAAGCCACATCGCCGTTGGTTTTGTTGTTGCTGTTGCCGGGCAGATCTCCATAGCATTCCGTGGGAAATTTGACCCTGGCATCGTAGGGCAGACCACTGGCCCTGCCTGCATAGCCGACCAGGCCGATTTTTTCCGCATTTTCTTGGCTTACTGTGCCGGTAGAGTCAAAACGACCCCGCACACTGGGAGTGGAGAAAATAAGATCGTTGACATGCTCGACCTCCGGGGTTAATTCCGTCATTTTCTCCTGAATAAGCTGCCGTTGTTCCTCACCCATGACCTTGGTTACCCCACCGGGGCGAATC
>JBATKL010000298.1:0-1668 GCA_049669385.1 Candidatus Electrothrix sp.
AACATATTCAGAGAGACAGTATTATGAAGAATTCTGACAAAAAGAAAAAAAAGAAGGAGATGCGTAGCGAATATGATTTCACCGGAGGGGTACGCGGTAAGCATCACAGAGCCATGCAGGCCGGATATTCGATTACTGTTCATCAGGAGGACGGTACAACAGTTACCAAAGAGATGGTGCCTCCAAAGGGCGCAGTTATTGTCGAACCGGACCTTCGTCCTTACTTCCCCGACTCAGAATCCGTGAACAAAGCATTACGCTGTTTAATCCCTTTGCTTTCTCAAAGAGTTGACATCTGACTGCGATGTTCCGGCACGGGGACGATATGTCCTGGAGGTCTGCAATATGGATCAGTTCGGCGGCACCTGATCCCGAATAAAAAATATCATCAATAGGAGCCGTCAGGACGCACCATAAATACCTGCTCTCCTGCTGCCAGCCCCCCGGTGATCTCGATGAAATATTCGTTGCTGTGCCCGGTTTGTAGGCTCCGTCGTTGGACCTCTGTCTCCGTTTTTTTGTCCGTTCGGATAAAGCAGAAGGGGCCGTTGCTGTCCTGGAAAACAGCCTCGATGGGCAGGGAGAGCACCTGGTCCAGTACTGCTGTTTGCAGTTCCACCCGAGCCGACATGCCCGGCCTGAGCCGTTTATCTGTTGTCTTGAGCGAAAAATGGACCTGAAAATATTTTTCTCCGGATTGGCGGCCTTGTTGCTTTTTGGCCAAAGCCCCGATAAAGGCCAGTTCGCCCTCTAAGCTGAGGGCAGGGTAGGCATCCACTGTGATGAGTGCTGGTTGGCTGACAGCGACCTTGTGCAGGTCGATTTCCCGGACCTTGCTTTTAACGATTAGGCTGCTCAGGTCTGGCAACGAAAGAATGGGTTGATGAATAATGACCGTATCGCCCTCCTGAGCAGTTCGCATTTCACCGTTGCGGAAAGCCTCATGATGAATAACCAGACCATCAGATGGGGCGTACAGGGTTGTTTTTTCTAACTCTTCTTTTGCCTGACGCAGGGCTGTTCGGGCTGCTTGCAGCTTTGCCTGCACCTGATCAACAGCAGCCTTGGCCCTGGCAATTGTATGGACACCGGCCTTGCCCATCTGTTGCAGGCTCAGTTTGGCATTTTCCACCTTGGCAGTGGCTGTTTCCGTGAGCGAGGGCAGGATAAAATCGCGGTACGAGATGAAGCGGCGCTTGGCACCAGCAAACTCTTCCTGAACCACAGCAATCTTGTCGCGAATGCGGTTCAATTCTGCAGGGTTTTCATATCCTTCCTTGGACAGTTTTTCCAGATCAGCGGCATAGTCCTGATACCGCTTCAATTCCAGTTCCGCCTTGTCCTGCTCATCCCGATACTGGGCCAGGGTCATGGGGCCGTCTCCTTTGACAAGTCGTTGCAGATCAAGTTCCGCAACTCTGATGCTATAGCGGGCGGTCTCGTTTTTATGCCCCACCTCTATTTTTTCCCAGCTCAGCAGCTGCTCAGCAGCTTCAACACCGGCTGTCAGGTCGTCGATCCGGGCGGTACAGTCTGTAACCGCTTCTTCAAAACGAGCAGGATCAAAGCGTACCAGGATATCTCCTTTGTTGACCGGGTACCCGTCCTGAGCAAGAAAAATAATTTTTGCCCCTGGTCCTTTAATTCGGGAAGCAACCGAATGAGAGT
>JBATKL010000299.1:0-5908 GCA_049669385.1 Candidatus Electrothrix sp.
CTCGTGTTATTGACCCTGAACACTTGCTTGCCGCCCAGCAGGCTGAAACTGCGGAGCTTGGACAGCGTGAGATTACTCTCCTCTGTGTCGCCGTCAATGCTGTGGACTGTCCCGCCAGCAGCGCAAAGGAGCGTTGTTATCTGGTCCGCTGCTTGTTGACAGAGGTAGCGTTCTCCGATAAACAGATATGCAGGAAAAAGGTTTCCTTTTTTGATCTCCTGAAACAGAGAATCAAGTTTGTTTCTTTCGTAAACAGGCATGGCGTAACAATAAATAATGTATGTTAAAAGTCGATTAAAAGCTGATTAAAAGCCGATTAAAGGGCAGGAGGGGTGTACCCGGCAGAAAAAGTGCCTCAAGGTAAGAGATTGGGCCTCTCCTTCCTGGCAACAACACAGGGTAGGATACATTTCAAAAAAATTGAGCCGGGCATAACTGTAGAACAATTCTTGCTTATATCCTGCTCTGACTAATAGAACAAAAAATTTCTTCTGGGAAATTCCTTTGTTGTCGAGTATCATAAATCATTTTTCGCATTTGAAAAAATATTTTTATTGTCTTTAAACAAGCTCTCTGAAGCTTCTTAAGAAAATAATTCCCGTGCATACCGTCAAGGTGCCAGCAGGACTGTTGAAAGAACAACTGCCGTCTGGAGAATAACGGCTTGCTTAGCCACGCAATATGTACACAGACATTGTAATCAACGCTACCCCTTATGAAAACCGTATCGCGGTGGTAGAACGCGGCAACCTCCTTGAATTCCATCTTGAACGTCCGAAGGAAAATGGGTTAGTAGGCAATATCTATCAAGGAAAAGTTGTTCGGGTCTTGCCGGGTATGCAGGCTGCTTTTGTCGATGTCGGTCTTGACCGCACCGGTTTTCTCTATGTTGATGATATTGACATCTCTATGTCAATGACGCAACTCTTGCAGCCGGAAGTGAATCCTTCTCTTGTGGATAAAAATGTAGCGACCAATCCGGCTATTGAGGATTTACTCAAGGAAGGGCAGACCATTTTGGTACAGATTGCCAAGGAGCCCATCGGGTCCAAGGGTGCCCGTCTGAATTGCCATATTACCCTGCCTTGCCGCAACCTGGTTTTTATGCCCTTAACCGATCATATCGGTATTTCCCGCAAGATAGAGGATGAAGATATCCGGGAAGAACTTCGGCAAAAGATTGAGCAGCTGCGTCCTGAGGGGACCGGTTTCATTGTCCGTACGGTTGCCGAGAACGTCACCGCAGCAGAGATTGAAGCGGACATGGAGTTTCTTATGCTGCTTTGGGATGATATCCGATCCAATGCGCAGCGGGCAACAGCTCCCTGCCTGATTTATCAGGATCTGGACCTGGTTCTCAGAGCTGTACGCGATCTTTTCACAGATAGCGTCAATGAACTTGTTGTCGATTCCAGGAGCATGCATGAACGGCTTCTCAACTTCGTGGTTACCTTTGCTCCTAAATTAAAAAGTAGGATTGTCTATTATGACAGTAAAGTGCCGATCTTTGATGCCTACGGCATTGAAGTCGATGTTGCCCGGGCTATAGATAAAAAAGTCTGGTTGCGTTCAGGGGGCTACCTTATTATTGAAACCACGGAAGCCTTAACCGTGGTGGATGTGAATACCGGGCGTTATGTCGGGAAAAACAACCTGAACGAGACTATTTACAAAACTAATATGGAGGCGGTGGAAGAGATATCCTACCAGCTGCGGCTCCGTAATATCGGGGGAATCATTATTATTGATTTCATCGATATGGAAATAGAGCAACAGAGGGAAGAGCTGTATAATGTCTTTCAACAGGCCATGCGCAAGGATAAAAACCGCGTCAACATCCTCAAGGTTTCGGAGTTCGGTCTGGTCCAGATGACTCGAAAACGTTCGAGCGAGAGTCTGTCCCAGCTCATGTGCGAGCCCTGTTTTTATTGCGGTGGAGAAGGCATTGTCAAATCACGGCAAACCGTTTGTTATGAAATATTTCGTAAAATTTATCGGGATAACCGTAAGGTCGAGGGGAAAAGCATAACCATTAAGGTGCATCCGCATATTGCCAAAATGCTGGCTCAGGATGAAGCGCATCATCTCCGACATCTTGAAAAAACCACCGGAAAAGAAATCACCGTGTCCCCGATGTATAATCTTCATGTACAACGGTACGAGGTTATCTGGGATGAATAATCGTCTCAGGTAACAATAGAGAAAAAAACATAATCATTATTTATCTTACCTGTTACCATGAGTTCGAAAAATAGACGCAGAATAGGTGCTTCCTCTCGTCCCTCAAGTAAAAAAGGGCTGGGACGCAACTTCCTCATAGTCCTGGTCCTGGTTTTCGTTTTTGCCGGGGCAGCGGTTGGGTTTATCCTTTTTGAGACAGAAAAACCGCAGGTCTCGCTGGACAAAAAACTCCTCTTTCTCGGAAGCCCACTGGAGGTGCAACTTCAGGCGTCTGACCGTAAAAGTGGTATCCAGCAGGTATCCATTCTTCTTCGACAAAACGAAAAAGAATTTTCGTTGTTCAAAAAAAGCTTTCCCCGCCAGGCTTGGCTTTCAAAGGCCGGGGCCGGGGAGATACAGGAAACCCTTACTCTGGATGTTCAGCAGGCTGGAGCAAAAGACGGTGAGGCAAAGATCACGGTTTCCGTCCATGATTTTTCCCTGAACGAAGGGTTGCAAGGGAATGTGACAAGCCAGGTCTTTCCCGTGACTATTGACACTAAGCCGCCGCGGGTCCATATTGAACATGCACAACAATATATTACGCCGGGTGGAAGCGGCGTTGTTGTTTATAGTACTTCCGAGCCCTCGGAGCGGCATGGGGTTATGCTTGATGATTCTTTTTTTCAGGGATATCCTTTGCCTGGCGGTAAGAAAAGATTTATAGCCTACATCGCTCTTCCTTGGAATAGTGAGAAGCCGGAGCAGATACGGGTTGTTGCAGAGGATGAGGCTGGTAATGAGGGGAGCAGCACCTTTTCCATCCGCTTCAAGCCTGCAAAGGAAAAGAAAGATCGAATTAACGTCTCAGATGGCTTTCTCAATAAAAAAATTCCGGAATTTCAAGAAAGCTACTCGGAACTCATAGGGACGAATTTAGAAAAGTACCTTTTTGTTAATAATACGGTCCGCATTCGCAATGCAGAAAAAATTGCTGCTATCAGCAGTAATACGACAAGTGAGCAGTTATGGCAGGATCGGTTTCTTCGGATGCCGGGCGCAGGTAGGGCCGGTTTTGCTGATCAGCGGACCTATTATTACCAAGGAGAGCCGATTGATCATCAGACCCATCTGGGGATGGATATTGCCTCAACAGCCCGGGTTGCTATAGAGGCGGCGAACAGGGGCAAGGTTATTTTTGCCGACTATCTTGGCATCTACGGAAACATGGTCATGATTGATCACGGCCAAGGCCTGACCAGTCTATATTCCCATCTCAGTCGCATTGCTGTTGAGTCTGGACAATTGGTGAAAAAAGGAGAGGTCATCGGTAATTCTGGAACCACCGGAATGGCTGGGGGCGACCATCTCCATTTCTCCATGCTGGTGCATGGGATCTTTGTTACGCCGATTGAATGGTGGGATCAACATTGGCTTGACGTTAATATTAATAATATTATTAAATAAGCCCTAGAAACTACGGCAGCACCTGATTAAGAAATATGCAGCGCAAAGGCATTCCACTCCTCCTGTACAGCTATCTGGCAACTGAACTGCTCGCCCCGTTCTTTGCCAGCTTTCTTATTTTGTACGGGGTCTTTTTTCTCATTCGACTCATCCCGCTGCTGGAAATCGTCCTTGAACTTGGCATTAATTTTCCCGACTTCATCCGTCTTTTTTCCTACATCTTTCCCCACATGCTGCTCTATGTTATTCCTATGGCGAGCATGGCCGGGGTTATTATCGGCTTTACCCGCTTAACGAACGAACGGGAAATCCTCGCTCTTAAAGCCTGCGGTATCAGTCTGCGACAAATGCTCCCCCCGGTTATTATTGTCTCGGCATTCATTGCCGCCTTGACAGGCTATTTCTCGGTTCGCCTGATTCCGGCCGGTGAGATTGCTATGCATCAACTCATGTTTCAGCTGGCGAAGGAGAAAATAGATAGCGGGATTAAGGAGAAGAAATTTACCGAGGCCCTTGGTGACCTGGTTGTTTATGTCGATGATATTGACGAAAAGGAACACTGGAACGGGGTCTATGTCTCGGATATGCGCGGTCGAGAGCAGCCGATCATCATAATGGCTAAAAAAGGCCGTATGCAGGCGAATATCAGTACCATGTCCGTGACGATTGTCCTGGACAACGGCACCCTGCATAATACCGACGGGCTGGATAGTCAGATTGTTCGTTTTAAACGATATCAGCTTCATATTCCCTTAAAACCACCCACCCGGATTGACGGGGATGACGTTACGAAGCTGAGTCGAGGCAGTATGTCACAGGATCAGCTGCTGGCTGCTGGCCAAAAGCACGGTGTTGAGACCCATGCAGGTATCACTTATCTGACAGAATACCATCATCGTCTGGCCCTGCCGGTGGGCTGCTTGATACTCAGTCTGTTGGGGCTCCCCCTGGGGCTTCAGGCCGGAACCGGGAGAAAAGCGATCGGTATTCCCTTAGGGCTGGGATTCTTTGTTCTCTACTATATTGTTTTTACGTTATTCAGGGTAATGGTGGAAGATATGGTCCTGCCTCTCTTGGTAGGCATGTGGCTGCCCAATATTCTCTTTGCGATTATGACTGGGATTATTTTCTGGCGAGTTGAGCAGGAGCGACCAATCTTTTCTGAACGCCTGACCATCTGGCTTGAGTCTCTTCTTGACACGCTCTTTTTGGGCCCGCTTTATCGGTTTTTCAACTTGTTCAGCCGGTTACTCAGTAAAAGGGAAGGCGGCGGCCGCAGTAGCAGCCAGAAGAAGAAAGCAGAATCGGCTTGGGAAGGGATGCTTGTTCATGCAGACGCACAGGAGCGGCTTTTTCACCTGCCGAGCTGTGAGCAATATCATTGTGCACACTGTACGCTTCAGTTCAACAGTACCTTTGTTGCCTACGAAGCCGGGTTTGAGCCCTGTCCGTACTGCGAGACGCAACTTGAAAAATACAATATTTAACAGATGTCTAAAAAAAGCCTCCAATACACACTGAAACTCTCGGTAACCGGCCTGCTGCTCTTTTTCATTTTTCGCAGTATTCACCCTGAAGAAATGCTGGAGGCGGTCACTGCAATTTCTCCGGGCTATCTCCTGTTGGCCCTGTTTGTTCAACTCGCCAGCTTCACTGTTGCCGCATATCGATGGCAGTTGATTGTAGGGCGACTCGGCTTCAAGGCTCCTTTCACCTTTTACCTGGGCAGTTATTTTAAAGGAGCCTTTTTTAACCAGGGGCTTCCCACCAGTATAGGCGGGGATGGGGTGCGTATCTATGATTGCGCAAAAGTGACCGGTTCGGCTGAGGACGCCTTTTTCGGGGTGTTTATTGATCGCGTTATAGGGTTATCAGGGCTTTTGCTGCTCAATATCGTTGCCTTGCTTTTGAACCGTACTCTGTTGCCGACACATATCTCTTATCCTCTGTTGGTCATTCTCATGGCCTTGGTAACCGGCCTGCTGCTTCTGTTTTTTCTGCGTAAATTTTCTTTTTTTACGGTCGGAAAGTACCTTGGTTTTCTCGGTCGGCTCTCTGATCGTTATTTTCAAGTCTACTCCTCTGTTCCTGCTCTCACGAGTCAACTGGGTCTTTCCTTCCTGATCCACCTGCTCTCTATGGGTACTTTTTTTTTCCTCGGTCAAGGTGTCGGGCTCGACTTTTCTCTTCAGGTCTATCTGGTCATGGTTCCGCCGGTCATTTTGTTGACCCTGCTTCCCGTGTCACTGGCCGGATGGGGAATACGCGAAGGTGCAATGAT
>JBATKL010000300.1:0-8276 GCA_049669385.1 Candidatus Electrothrix sp.
CCCTCGGGCGGCTTGAGGAATTCATATTGCTGCCGAATGGTACGAGATGCGGTGGGGGGAGAGTGGAACAGGCGTTTGAGCAGCTTGTACTATACACGTTGGAGGGATGTGGTACCATGGAAGAGATAAGGGGATGGGAGGATGAGCTGAGTGTGTGTCGGAGGTGTTTTTGGAAGGAGTTGAGGGAGATTGTGGTAGTGTTTTAGGGATGGGATGGAAGATTGATTAGCTGCAATATAAGTTAAAATGTTTGACCATTTCAACATATCGCTTCATGGCAGACTTGTAGTTATTTATAGTTTTATCATGCACCTTGCCTTTTAGGTTTTTGGCAATATTTTGAATATCAGCATCACTTGCAAGTGTAGATGGCCCGACTGTAATTTCTAAATATCTTGATACACTGTTCAAATACGATACATATGATTTAACTGAATCAGCGACAACATCATTTGAACCAACACCTTTTTGTTTTATGAATTCCTCATATTGTTGTTGATATTCCAACGTCATCGTACTTGCTCTCCCTTGACAACTTAACCTGATTATCAGGAACATTCCTGTATTATATTCATCCGAACAGTACCAGCGATGAAACCTTATTGTCAACAGTAAGTTGCATGAAATCAGAAGAGGTACGGTTCAGCAAGGCAAAAAAATACCCCCGCCGCAATGCCGCGACAGGGGTATATGAACCAACTCTCAATGAACCCGAATCAAGTCCACCAGATAGAGCGTTTGGGCGGGTTGCCGTATTTATCAAATACGTCCCCAGCCTCCTTGAGCACCTGATCAAGCTCATCCAGCGTAAATGTATAGCCATCTTCCGCTGCTAAGGCGATAAACTCTTCTTTATTGCCCGGAACATCATATTTTGCCCGAACATGTTTGTCTTCGCCACCTGCAATCAACAATGCTTCAACGTCTTTTTTAGCCATCGGAGCCTCCTTCCTTACTTATTTGGTTAATGCCTATCCGTAGATTATATGTTACGGGATAAATTCAATGTTGATCTGCTCGTCCTCTCCCTGGGTCAAGACGTATGCCCGACCGTCAAGGAAGGTCATTTCTTTTTCTTGGGCAGCCTGTTTTAAGGCCGCAAGAGTTGCCTGAGCCGCTTCCGTGGTCGCCTCGCGGTTGGTATGCACCAGTACCGTATCACTGTCTTGAGTGAATTGGAGGAGCAGGGCATTATGATCGAGAAACACAAGGTCTTCATAGGCATAGGAAATACCCATACCGGTTGCTTCCACGATTTCCTTGACAACGCCAAGTTTCATTATTGGTATTTTCTCACGCATCCCACAGTACTCCTTCATATCCTTAATATATTCAGCACGTAAGCTCTTCAGTTACCAAGGTCTGCACCTTATGGGCTAGTCCCAGCATCCCTGAAATTTTCTCCATCTCCGGCGGAATGATTGTAAAGCCATCAAGATCGCATATCTCCTGATACTTGTCCATCTCCAGTAACCCTGCACCGATCGCTGTCATTTTTCCTGGAAAGGTGGTCTCCATCGCCTCGACCAGATCCGCCATGGTATGGTTATAGGGCAAGGCCCCGTGCCGCATCAGGGCTGCCATGATGAATTTTTCCACAGCCATAGCAATAATATTATAAAGGATCTCAGCAGTAAAGACCTGCTGCCGCTTCTGATACCCTGCTAAAGCCGTACTCAGAAATCCTTTTCCATCCTCAAGAAATTCTTCCCAGCCCCTGATCGGTTCAATTCCCGCTAAGGGGATAAGCTCCGGTCCTGTTGTCATTACCCAACTCTCTTTATCTTTCGTAGGCAGATCAGGTCAGTGGGTCGGTATCCTATCCGATTATAAAAGCCCAGTGCCCTTGTATTGTTGCGATCAGCCAGTAATTGGATGCGGGTTGCGCCCTGAAGCGCAGACCATTCCGCGATGGCTTCCATCAGTCTCTTGCCGGTGCCCTGTGCCTGCCAAGCGGGCAGAATAACAACATCTTCCACCAGGGTGGATAATCCACCCTCTGCGGTGGAAATGAGCAGTTGCGCTGTACACATGCCTATAATCCGACCCTGTCGTTCCGCCACCAGAACCGCAGCGTCAGGCCTCTGTACAAGCAATCTCAGTCCTCGCTTTTGTTTGTCCGCATTGAAAATAAAATCCTTTTCAATGCTGAACAAAACTTCCAGCAGAAAGACCAGGCCCGTGAGATCCTCTTCCCGAGCTCTGCGGATCAGTATCTTCCCAGCAGTGTCCGGCATTATCCCGCTCATGGATTCGTTCTCTCAGTTATGACAGCAGGTAATCTTCTGCCGCTTCGCCGTCTTCTAGCCCGTCCAGGATAGCATCAACCGCCTCTTCGCTGTCCACGCTTCCGAACCACCAATTCTCCGGTTGAATAACCATGACCGGTCCTTTCTCGCATTGCTTCAGGCAGGTAGTGCCGCTGATGAGGCAGTCCAAGCCGCGATCCAATACTTCTTCCTCAATGTATTGCAGCAGCCCTTCGCTTTGCTTATGACAGATACCTTTTTTATCTCCTGCCGCACGAAAGCTCTGACAGAGCAGGATCTGCCGTTCTGAAATTGCCATTTTTTGCTCCTTTTTCTCGTATCTCGGCTTTTTGAGCCGGGATGGAATATTAATGGATTATTTTTTACATTTCTTCTTTTTGCCGCCACCGTAGAGCACCTCGACGGTTCCTTCGATATTCTCTTCGGTCAGCAATACTTTTATCCCCATATCCTCCAGAATCTTTTGCGGATTTTGGCCGGCATTGCTTGCCAGCAGGGCAAAGCAATCAAACAGGCATTCTTCGGCAAGTGCTTGCCAGCGAGAATCTCCGCTGCCTACCTCGGGTGCGGTTCGTGATTCCAGCAGGCAGGCTAATCCGTCTTCACGAGGGCCGTAGATTAACACCCTGTCGGCTTGGCCAAGATGGAGATCCACATCCATGCCGCTTGCGCTGACTACGGCCACATTCGGACGCTCCTTGCTCGGTTTGGGCAGGATGGTCGTTGCATTTTGAAAATCTCCGCCTGATGGGGGTGGTAGATACACGTCCTCGTTTTCAGCCAATTCAAGATGAGCTGCTGCTGCCTTCTTCGCGCTCTCAAGCAGAGCGGCATCACAGGCTTCCAATTTTTCTTCCTCAGAAACCGGCTGAAAGGGCAGCAGGGTTATGGATGATGCGCCCCAGGAAGCGGCTTTTTCAGCGATGGCGCTGATATGCTCATCATTAATACCGGGGTAAATAGTGGTCTGTATATTGACTCGAATCCCAGCGTCGTTGAGTGCCGTGATGGCCCTTTCTTGTTCCTGTAACAAAAACGCTATGACCTCAGGAAGAGGGATTGTTCTTTTGTCGGGACGAATCCAGGCATAGGTTTTTTTCAGAATATCCAGAGATACCGCCTCGACCTGAAGATCAACCTGAATAATGCCTTTGCTTGCCAAGTCCGCAGCAAGCGGTGCAACGCTCAGGCCAATGGTGGTCAGCTTGACCGGACAGGCGGAATATTTTTCCTTGAGCAAATCAAGAAGACGAAAAAGCGTATTCGGGTCTGCCAGGGGGTCACCAGGTCCGGAGATATTTATTCGGTCAATCTCCTTACCTCCTTTTATAAGATCACCTATCCAGGCGACAGCTTCGTCCGGCAAAAGTGCAGGGTCAGGCTGTTCGATCTCGCCAAAACGTTTTCTATTATTTGCCTGCGGGGCCGCCGATAGAATCAGGCTTTTGATCCGCATGGATTTTTCGCAGGCTTTCTTTGCTGCTGTATCTGATAACGACTCAATGCTCATAGTGTTTTCCCAGGGTTAAATGATCTGATCGATCTTTGGGTCGGTGCTGTTTCCCTCTATTTAGCAAGGCCTGTGCCATTGAATCGGAAAATATAAAAACCTTTTCAAAACAAGCTATTAATTACCAACAAGAAGCGCAGCTTATACTGAGCACCCACAAGGGACCTACGTTTACGAAATCCCCCTTTCAATAAAGTCTCTATATTTCAAATTTGTGACTTTTTATGGATTTCATTCAGGGGAAGCCATCAATACATCCTTTGGTGGACATCCTTTGGTGGATTGAAACGTATTGCCTACGTTCAATCTGCTCTGCCCAACCTTTTTTAAAGAAGGCTTATATTGTCTTTTTATAACTTTTTCGTGCAAATATTTACTTAAAAACTTGCAAAAATGTTATTAACTGTTAAATTTTCAGAAAAAGAATAAAGCTTTCTTTTTTGTTAAGATTATGTTTTTTCGTTATTGAGTACACAAAAGCTCCAGTGGCATGCGTTGTGCATTCATAAGAGGAGACAACAACAGTTTGCTTGCAGGCAGACTCCATCAATTTCAGGAAAAGAGGTATCTGACGTGAAAAAAATGGCTCGTATGCGGAATAAAACATTCTCCAGCGGAACGGCTCTGCTGGTGGGGCTCACCGGACTGATCGGGCTCAGCCTAGCAGGCCCGGCGCTTGCCGAAGAGGCGACTGTTCAGAACAACTTGATTCAGCTGTCCTATTCTGTGGACACCTTCTACTTCCTTATGTCCGGTGCCCTGGTCATGTGGATGGCAGCAGGGTTTGCCATGCTGGAGGCGGGCTTGGTGCGCAGTAAAAACACCGTGGAAATTCTCACCAAGAATATTGCTCTCTACGCCATAGCCTGCGTAATGTACTTATTGGTCGGCTATAATATCATGTACGAGGGCAGTATAAACAGCTGGCTACCGAGCTTGGGTTTCCTCTTTAGCGGAGAAAGTGCTCTGGATGAGGTGCTGAAAAACGGGGGTGGTCATTCCAAAATGGCGGACTTCTTTTTTCAGGTGGTTTTCGTCGCCACGGCCATGTCTATTGTTTCTGGTGCAGTCGCTGAACGAATGAAGCTTTGGGCCTTCCTGACCTTTTCTGTGGTTATGACCGGCTTTATCTATCCGGTAAGTGGATTCTGGAAATGGGGCGGCGGTTTTCTCCAGGAACTCGGTTTTCTCGACTTTGCAGGCTCCGGCTTGGTACATCTCTGCGGCGCCTCAGCAGCCTTGGCTGCTGTCCTGCTGCTCGGTGCGCGGAAAGGGAAATACGGCAAAGATGGTCGAGTACATGCTATTCCTGGCTGCAATCTGCCTATGGCAACCCTGGGAACCTTTATTCTCTGGCTCGGGTGGTTCGGTTTCAACGGCGGTTCCGAATTAATTATCAGTAATGTGAGCGAAGCCAATGCAGTGTCCAAGATTTTTGTCAACACCAACACAGCTGCTGCTGGCGGCCTGATCGCAGCCCTGCTGCTCTCTCAGTTCTGGTTTGGCAAAGCTGATCTGACCATGGCTTTGAACGGCGCACTTGCTGGCCTGGTGGCCATCACAGCTGAACCACTGACTCCATCACCGCTCGCCTCGACAATTGTCGGTATCCTTGCTGGCCTTCTGGTTGTGTATGCTATTATCTTTATCGATAAGGCAAAAATTGACGATCCGGTAGGTGCTATTTCCGTACACGGCGTCGTGGGAACCTTCGGACTGATCGCTGTGGCCTTCACCAACCCTGATGCCTCCTTAATGAAGCAGCTGATCGGCATCGCGGTTATTTTCGCCTGGTCCTTTGGCACCTCCCTTGTTGCCTGGAAAATCCTCAAGATCACCATGGGGCTTCGGGTCAGCGAGGAGCATGAAATGGAAGGCGTGGATATATCCGAATGCGGCCTAGAGGCCTATCCAGAATTTACCAGGGATTAAGCATCAAGCAGCTGCTTGGCGGCTGTCAACTCGACAGGAGTATATTATGAAAAAAATTGAAGCCATCATCAAACCCTTTAAGATTGATGATGTGAAAGAGGCCCTGGGGGATATCGGTGTCACCGGCATGACGATCAGCGAAGTTAAAGGCTACGGACGCCAGAAAGGACATAAAGAAATGTACCGGGGCGCTGAATACAATGTCGATTTCAACCCGAAGATCAAGATTGAGCTGGTTGTTATTGCCAGCATGGTCGACAAGGTGGTTGACGCGATCCGTGAGTCTGCCCTAAACGGCGACGGCAAGATAGGCGACGGCAAGATCTTTGTCCTGCCGGTGGAGGAAGTGATCCGGGTTCGGACCGGAGAGCGGGGAGCCGAGGCTATCTGATAGGAATGTAGGGTGGGCAACCGAAATAACGCAAGAAACGCGCTGGTAACACGCAGATTTTTAATCAAAAGCGGCTATGAGAAAACAAAACATGCCCACCCTACTGCCTGTGTCCGACTTTTACGATAAATACAGTCAGAATATCATCTTCGATACTGTACAGCACCCGATAATTGCCAATCCGTATTCTGTATCTTTCTTGATTCGTCAGCTTGATACTTCCGGCTGGATGCGGGTTTGTCGAAAGATTTTCTATTTTCCCGAGAATCTTTACAAGCTCTTTTTGAGGAATTTTCCCGAGTTCTTTTGCTGCTGACTTCTTTACTTGTATCTTATATTTTACCATCTGCTTTCAGTCTCTTCAGAAGATCCTCAAAAGAAACTGACGGCTCTGATGCTCTTTTTTTAAAGTCTTCCAGATCCTCCGCGTCTTCTGAAAATTCATGAAGTATGGCTTCATTGACAAGCTCTGAAATTGAACGAGATGATTCCAGGGCTTTTATTTTTAAAATATTGTGAAGAGCCGGGTCAAAATAGATAGTTGATCTTTTTGTAAGGGCTGGCATAATTCGGTTCCTCCTGCGAAATTATTCAACAGATACGATATATTTCATATTATAACACCATAACGTTGTGATGTCAAAGAGACCCCGCTGGCGTTTGAAGAAGCGACTGGCTTAACTTCAGCTTACATTTTTATGCTCTACTGAACGAAACCGTCTTAAGGCCGGGTACCCTCTCAAATTCTCTGATGTTTTCTGTCAGCACAGCACAGTTATGCGCTATTGCCGTTGCAGCGATCATCAGATCATGCGCACCGATCATTTGTCCCTGCTTGGACAAGGCAGCAAACAGCCCGGCATGGACTCTGGCTTCTTCTGTTTCAAAACTCAGGACCGGCACTCTTGCCAGCACGGCTTCGACAAAAGCGGAGCGGCGGGTTCTTTGCGCATCGCTTTGTGCATAATAAACCCCGACCAACAGCTCCGACGCAGTCACTGCGCTGATATACACATCGCCGTATTCTTCCCATTGCGAGAAATCGACTGATCCGCCTGAACGTTCACAACGAATAAATATATTCGTATCAAGCATCAGGCCCATCGGTTTTTCTCCGTCGGCACCTGCTTCCTGATCTCTTCCAAATCTTGCGCAAAACCTTCAGAATCTTTTCCGAGCGAAGGAAGCTCATGAAAAAAACGGTTTAAATCTTTGACTTTTAGTGGTGACTCCAGAGCAACTGGGCATATTCTTGCTATTACCTTGTTGCCCCGCTCTAATTCGACAATGCTTCTCTGGTAAAAAACTCGGTTCATCAGGTCGGAAAACTGACGGACAGCTTGGGTTACGGTTAGGCGTTCCATTTTCATCTCCTTTGCAGATAATCATATTCTCTGATTATCATACTTTCAGCTAGGCGACATGTAAAGGAGTTTTTTCTACTCTTCAAACCCCAAACAATCTTCCTGATACAGCCGACCGATGAGGTCCAAGGCCTCGTCCCCGAATTTTTCTTGGATCTCTGCCAAGGTATTCTTTCCGTTCACTGCATCCAGCACCGGTTTTGCGGCAAAGGCAATAGGTATTGACCAATTGTAACGAGTAACCAGGTATCCGAAAGGTTCCTCTCTAATCCTGAAACGAGCAATTGGTTTCCAGGTTGGGTCCAGATGAAGCGTCTCCGGCTCTGCCTCACGAAGAGGCCCGGTCATCAAGGGATCCTGCGCCCTGCCCTGTTCCAAAGCGGCAGAACGATCCCCTCCACGACAACGGGACAGCTCGACACATTCCAAGCAGACTGAGGAAATTTGCTGCCGGTACTGCTGCGCCTGTTCAGACTGCCATATCTCCGTCATGGGCTGCTCAAAGATATTGCCGAACACGGTTTCGGTCAGGTTATCCGGTCGGACCTGCCCTTCTGGTGAGATTGCGCAATGTTCGATCCCGGCGTTGGATCCCTCAGTGGAGTTCGGCGCAAAACACTTTGGTACACAGTTGCCGATTCGGCAGGATACTCCTTGCCTGTGCAGGTCGTCACTCAGCAGGACAGCTTCCCGAAGCTGATCTTTGGTGGGTTGATGAGGATTATCTCCACCTAAAAACCGATTGAACACAGCATATTCGGCACCGAGTCCCTTTGAAAGGCGTATAATATCTTTGACTTGTTTGCAAC
>JBATKL010000301.1:0-6865 GCA_049669385.1 Candidatus Electrothrix sp.
TTTTCTCCCCCCCCCCTTCTTGCCATAGCCCAAAAAGGTGTTTATAGTTGGGGTCGGCTTACCAAGCCACATAACAAACATACGATGTTCAGTTAACGGAACACGGTGCAAATCCGTGGCATACCCAATGCTGTAACCCCTATATACATCCTGCACATTTATGGTCACTGTTTCTCACCAGAAACGGGAAGGCCGCTGCACGAGAGGGGAAGCCAGAAGACGAACTGAAGATTTCACGAATATGGAACGCGATGGCAAAGGGTTCCGGAAGAGTAATTGCTCTGCCGGCACCCTTTTTTTATTCCGGCAGGGCGAACAGACAATGAGGTGAACAATGCAGACCCAATTGGAACTGGCCCGCGCCGGAGAAATGACAGAACAGATCAAAACCGTTGCCCAAAACGAAGGACTTGCCCCGGAGCTCATCAAAAGCCGAGTTGCAGCCGGAGAGATCGTTATCGCCAACCACCCCCTGCGCCCGCAACAGAAGATTGTCGGTATCGGCACAGGATTGCGGACCAAGGTCAACGCTTCCATCGGCACATCTTCTGATATCTGCGATATCGATATGGAGGTCCGCAAGGCAAAAATTGCTGAAGAGGAAGGAGCCGACACCCTGATGGAGCTCTCAGCTGCTGGTGATTTTGACGCCATCCGGCAGGCTGTTCTGGCGGCAACGAACCTGCCTGTAGGTACTGTCCCCCTTTATCAGGCCTTTAAAGAAACCACGACCAAATACGCCAATCCGGGCAAAATGGACCCGGAATACCTTTTTGATCTGATTGAAAAACAGCTCGCCGATGGCATCAGCTTCATGGCCATCCACTGCGGGATCAATCAATATACAATTGAGCGGCTGCGCAAGCAAGGCTACCGCTATGGTGGGCTGGTGTCTAAGGGCGGAACCTTCATGGTGGCCTGGATGGATATCAACGGCAAAGAAAACCCTCTGTACGAACAGTTTGACCGGGTCTGCGCCCTGATGAAAAAATACGATGCCATCCTTTCCTTGGGCAACGGTATCCGGGCCGGGGCCATCCATGACAGCCATGATCGGGCCCAGATGGCGGAGATGATCATCAACTGTGAACTGGCCGAGTTAGGTCGGGAGATGGGCTGCCAGATGATGGTGGAAGGACCAGGCCATGTGCCCCTGGATGAAATCGCGGGCAATATCATGCTGGAAAAACGGATGAGCGGCAATGCACCTTATTATGTGCTCGGCCCCCTGCCCTTGGACAGCGGAGCCGGCTATGACCATATCACCGCCGCCATCGGTGCGGCCAACTCTTCCCGGCACGGCGCAGATCTGGTCTGCTATATCACTCCGGCAGAGCATCTTGCCCTACCCGATGAAAACGATGTGCGTGAAGGGGTTCGGGCCACCCGCCTGGCAGTCCGGGTTGGTGATATCGCCAAGTATCCAGATCGTCGAGATAACGAGAAAGCGGCAGCTATGGCTCGGCGAGATATGCGCTGGGATGATCTGGAACAGCACCTGCTCTTCCCGGAAATTGCTCGAAAATTGCGCCAAGAGAGAATGCCAGAAAAAAGCGATACCTGCACCATGTGCGGCGATTTCTGTGCTATGAAAAAAGGGTCTGAGGTGTTTAAAGATGATATAGCAGGAGACAAGATCGCCCCGACAACATAAGCCACTGAAGTTCGAGGAAGAGTCTCTAAGGGGGGAAGCTATAAAAGGAAACCGAAGTTATGAAAATTATCCTTTGAACGATACCGTAGGAGAAAGGCGGCAGGTTCATCCTGAGCAGATGACAGCCGCCTTGGAGGCGGAATATTGCCCCCGGGAACCGGGGACACCGGGCGAACTATGTATGGATTAAAAAAATTTCTGCTTCAGTGCTTGTCCGGGGCAGAATTTAACACTACGTCGAGGAGGTATCCTGACCTGCTCACCAGTCTTGGGATTGCGCCCCACACGCGGTGCCCTATCAATAACAGAAAAACTGCCGAAGCCGACGAGGTTTATCCGTTCGCCAACCTCAATAGCCTCTTTCATCGTTTCCAGTAAGCTGACTAAACCGCGTTCAGCATCTGCTTTACTGATATTTGCGGACTGAGAAAGCGTCTTTACCAGATCAAGCTTATTCATTTTTTGCCCTCCTACAGAGTGTTTCATTTCTCCGGCGTTCCGCACCTTCTCTCCTGTATGCATCAAAGGCAACGGACAAAAACAAGTGTTATTCTTTTATTTAAAGAGAAAAAAAGAAAAAAACAATTGGTACATATACCTAATTTTATATAGGTATACATACTCACTCTTGGGACAACCTATTGATATTTAAAAAAAGAACTAGCTAACAACAAAAGGATTTTTTACAACATAATTTACTAAATCGACACTATTCTTCATATTGAACTTTTTCAGAAGGTTTGAGCGATGTTGCCCCACTGTCCGCGGGCTAATGCAAAGCTTTTTTCCTATCTGCCTACTGGTCAAGCCGTTAACCACCAGCTGCAAGACTTCCTTCTCTCTCTTGGTAAGTGGTTCCTTATGATCATCGTCACTTAAAGCAATTTCACGAGCAACAGCCTCGGCTAATTTCTGACTCACATATATCTCTCCGTTCCGGATCTTTTGAATGGCTGGCAGCAACTTGGTATCAGAATCATCCTTCAGCAGATACCCGTGCGCACCAGCCAGCACAGCATGTTTGTAATACTGCGTATTGAAATGCATGGTCACAACCAACATACGCACCTCAGGATATAATTGATGAATTTTGCCCACCGCCTCAATGCCGTTAATTTGCGGCATAGATATATCCAAGATGACCATATCCGGTTGGGCTTCTTTCAGAGTATCCAGAAGTTCTCGACCATCAGCCGCCTCAGCAATCACCTGCAAGCCCTTCTCCTGGCCAATCATGGCCTTTATCCCCTGCCTGATCAGACTATGATCATCTGCGATAATGATACGATACGAGTCCATGCCGAGTCACCAAGTCAAATGAATTCAATGCCGATCGGACAATGATCCGACCCAAGCACATCATCATGAATAACGGCGGAATAAACCCGGTCCCGGCTGGCAGGATCCACCACGAAATAGTCTATACGCCAGCCGATATTCTTGGCCCGAGCATGAAAACGATAGCTCCACCAAGTATACTGTTCCGGGTTCTGATTAAATAAACGAAAGGTATCAACATAACCGGCCCTGATCACTTCATCCATCCAAGCCCTTTCTTCTGGACAAAAACCGGGGTTTTTCACATTCGTCTTGGGATTGGCAAGATCAATCTCCTTATGGGCTACATTGAGATCACCGCAGAGCACCACGGATTTCTTTTTCGCCAGCTGACCCATATAATGCAATATTTCCTTATTAAAATCCTGCTTGTATTGAAGACGTTTCAGCCCATGCTGGGAGTTGGGAAAATAAGCCGTGATAAAATAAAAATCATCAAATTCAAGCGTCAGCACCCTGCCCTCCCGATCAAACTCTTCCTTGCCCAGTCCGTAAACAACATCCTTGGGCGTCTTTCTGGTAAAGACTGCTGTTCCGGAATACCCTTTTTTCTGCGCCGGATACCAATATGCTGTATACCCAGGGATATTCTTGACCTCGTCAGGAAGCTGGTCCGGCATGGCTTTGATTTCCTGTAAGGCAAAGATATCCGCATCAAGCTCGTGCAGGATATCAAGAAAACCTTTTTTTAGAACAGCTCGCAGCCCGTTTACGTTCCAGGAGATGAATTTCTGTGCAGAGGGTAAGGTGCTACTGTCTGCGTGATGGGCTGCCCCAGCCATTTTGCGGGGAGTAACCCCTATCTGTGGGCAATCTTTTGCAATCACACAACGATCACAATGAGGGGCTCGCGGCTTACAGGTGCCCTGACCAAAGGCAACCAGCAAGGAGTTGATGGGTATCCAATATTTTCCAGGCAACTTCGCACGCAAAGCCATTTCTGTTTGCAAAGGAGTCTTTGTCTGAACATATCCCCAAAGGTTCATAATCCGATGAACATGGGTATCCACACAGATGGCCGGTTTATTAAAGGCCACTGCCACCACAAGATTCGCTGTTTTCCGCCCTACTCCGGGGAGCTTTACCAACTCCTCAACCGTATCTGGAATCTGCCCGTTGAACTCTCGCTTGATGATCTCTGGTAGGCTGGCAAGATACTTGGCCTTATTGCGAAAGAACCCAACTGGATAAATAATCTTTTCCAACTCTTCCAAAGAAAGCTGCTCAAGCGTCTCAAATGAATCCGCCTTCGCAAACAGTCGCTTTGCGGCGACAGCAGTGACTTCATCTTTAGTCCGGGCCGACAATATGGTTGCCAATAACACCTTGAGCGGATCGTTTGTCTGAGCAGCAATCAAATCCACAACCGGCACTGCGTAATCAACGACCTCCAGCTCCAGCGCAACGATGACAGACTCTATCGGAAAAACTTTTCTTTTCATCTTCTGGCACCCTACTTTAATTTTTCTATAATAATATACAACTATATACTCACATTTTGCAAGACACATCCACAACGATTGCAAGCCTTTCCTTCGACAAGCAAAAATACCCGGGGCAAGAAGCCACTGAGAATCAGGATTTTTCTTGACGATCCATGCCGGAACAAGTTAAATATACATACATAAATATCTTTTCTTCTCTTTTACATTACAATTTTTCTTGATGAGGATCCTCCCATGAATACTTTCATGCCCCGCATGCTTTTTTTAGCCTGTATATTGCTGTCTCTCATTCTTTCTGGCTGCGGGCCAAAAGAAATCGAACCGTATCAGGGGGCGACAGAAGCGGCAACAGAAGAGAGCAGGTCCCGAATGGCAACAGCCACGACCTATCCGTTAAGCAGTTATTCAACTCTTCAGGATAAGCAAGGTTCTATAGATGAAGAAGATATGGCTTCAGGAGACATAAACTCAGAAGAGATAGCCTCTTTAGCAGATGATCTTCCCATGCCGGAGGAGGATAACAACACCCCAATCATAGAAACTCTTGACGCTGGTAGCGGGGCAGGGGAACAAAAATTGGGTTTCGGGGATCGGGATAATAAATCAGCAGCATACAAGAAAGAACACGGTCGTTCCTCAATTCAGCTGAAGCCTGTTTATTTTGATTTTGATAAATCAAATATCCGCAACGATCAAGTTGCCTCTGTTGAGCATAACGGCGAATACTTGAAAAGCAACGTGGCGAGTAAGGTGCTCATTGAAGGAAATTGCGATGAAACAGGAACCAATGAATACAACTTGGCCTTGGGCGAACGCAGAGCGATGAATGGCAAAAAATACCTGATAAAGCTCGGTGTTGAAAGCTCCAGAATCAGGACGGTTTCCTATGGCGAAGAACGTCCCCTTTTCACCGGTTCCGAGGACTCGGATTACGCCTATAATCGTCGGGACGATTTTATCCTCGAATAGCTTTTTTCTGACAAGTTTTCTTCAAGACCGATCGGCCCTGGCCGACCGGTCTTTTTTTTGCCGATACCCAGCCTCTCTTAGAGGGGAGGTGTCGTTCATTTTACGCCCATAAAAAACATTGCCGTGAAACTGAATCCTCGGCGTGCGAGCCGATATTATTATCTCCGTTTTATCCGTCTTCAAGGCTCGCCCTCTTCCTTGGCCATAGGCTCTGCTCTCGGAGCCTCCATTGCCATCACCCCAACGCTCCCCCTGCATACCATATGCATTATTGGCGTAACTTTGCTGCTCCGGGTCAACACCCTCGCCGCCTTAATGGCCGGAACCATTGTCAGTAACCCCCTCACCTTTGCCGGTCAATACTATCTCTCTTGGAAGATCGGCAGCATTCTTCTGCCGGGAAGACTAGACTGGGAGCAACTGCATGGGATCTTAGTCCTGATCCGGCAGTCTTCATTTCTTGAGGGAATAAAGGTCATGGGACAGCTGGGTTTTGATGCCATGCTGGTCCTTCAGACAGGAGGACTTGTTCTGGCAATCCCCCTAGGCATCATCACCTATCTGATCTCAATTCGCTTTTTCGCCCGGATGCAAGAAAAAAAACAACAAAAGCACCTGCTGAACAAATAATTTCCACTGTTCACTGTTATTACAACGCCCCGAATTTATTCTTGTGAGCGAAGAACTCGCAAGACCAAGGTCCGTAAGGCCTTGATAAATTGCGGATCATCATTCAGCCCTCGGGTTGACTCAAGTCGCATGCCCAACTCCGTAGCCTGATCCCTATACAGCATATCGATTTCGTACAAGGTCTCGATATGATCGGAGGTAAAGGCAATGGGCACCATCAGAATATTTTTACACCCTTGTCCGGCCAGCTGCTTGAGCATATCCGGCGTGCTCGGCTCCAACCACTCCACCGGACCGCTCCGGCTTTGAAAGCAAAGTTTACCCCGTCTGCCAATCTGCTTTTTGCCAAGCTGCTTTTCTATTGCTGCAATGGTACGTTTGATCTCATCCACATAGGGGTCGCCCTGATCAATAAATTTTTTCGGCAAGCTATGGGCGCTATAGACCAACTGCACAGCCGCCTGCTCGCTCTCTGCGAACAGCGAGAGTCCTTCCTGAATACGGGCAGCCAGAACGTCGATGTACTCCGGCTCAGCAGGCCAGGAGCGAATTTCCTGTATGGGCAGATTCAAACCGAGTTTCGCATTCTGCTGCCTGAGATCGGAGAAAGAAGAGCCAGTGGTTGCCCGGCAATAATGGGGATACAGAGGGAGAGCAATCAACTCGGTTACTCCGGCATCGACCATTTCCTGCAAGACAGCATCGGCAAAGGGTGGCCAGTAGCGCATACAAGAACGCACGATACAGCTCCCTTCACCTGCTAAGCTCTGCTCTAATATTTTCTCTAATGCTTGGGCCTGCTCAGCTGTTATACGGGTAAGCGGTGAAC
>JBATKL010000302.1:0-1768 GCA_049669385.1 Candidatus Electrothrix sp.
AAGCGGCCCTAAAAGGTGATCTGATCAAGGCCAATGAGCTGCATTATAAGCTCTTTGCTCTGATGGGAACCATGTTTTGCTATCCCAACCCGGCCCCGGCCAAGAAGGGACTGCACCTGATGGGTAAGATCGCTACCCCCGAGGTTCGCCTGCCCATGACGGAAATGGACGAATCTTCACTGAATAAGCTGATGGCGGAGATGAAAACAGTTGGGTTGATTTAAGTTACGCAGGGGCGATCCTTGTGATCGCCCTTTTGACTTTGAAATGATTAGGGAAAAACTAATGAATATTCATTTTGTAGGAAATGATGGATTAACAGAATCATGCATAAATGCGGTCTTGAGATACCTACAATTTGGTGATCAAATATCAAAAGCCCTTGTTCTTACCTGCGAGCAATATCACGCATTAATTCTTTATATCGAAGACGATGAGGTTGTTGCTGTAAGGACAGGCTTTAGTTCCGGTTATCCTGGTGAAGGGCCAAGAGGATTGGCTTTTGTTTTATCTCTTTTAGAGAAATTAGAGATAACAATTGAGGAATATGACGTTAAGAGAAATATTCTTGAAAAAATTAATTCTGGACATTTATCTAATTCGGAACTGAAAAATATAGAAAAAGCGAAACCAGTAATTCCTCCTCGCTTGAGGAAATACATTTATGATCATGATAAAAACCTGTTGAATGAAGAAGCAGTTCTTGAGCGCTTCCCTCTCGTGATTCCTTTCTCAATTATTGATCCAAGATTATTTGATCTAGCATTATCATTTTGGGATGCCCCCGGTGATAAAATTTTTACTGGCTACAAAAGGCTTGAAGATGCAATCCGTGAACATTGTCATCTTGATGAATACGGCAACAATCTATTTAAAAAAGCCTTTCTTGGGGAGAATTCAATCTTGCATTGGCCTGACCTGACTCCAGGCGAAGCAGTAGGTCGTGCAAACTTATTTATTGCTATGTATGGAGGTTTTCGCAACCGAAGAGCCCATAAAGAAGTTATAGAAGATCCTAAGAGTGAGTTGGAAGAATTTCTCACACTGAACCTTTTATTTAGATTGGAATCTCGATCAGAAAAAAGGAATAAAGAGGACGAATAACCAAACTATAGCAGCCGTTTATCGTAAAATGAAAGATCTGGAATGATAATCATGCGCTATCAATAGACAGATGACTATCCTTCTCTCCTTTATAGCAGGCATCCTCATAGGCGTGTTACTCAACGGAACAAACGATACCTTTATAGATTCTCTCAGAAGATGGCTCAATGAAACAGCAAAGCAGAACAAGGGAAGACGGGCGGAGTTCGAGGATAATATTGAAAAAAATCTGCCAGAATTTCGTAGATGGGTAAAACAAGAGGCGGAGAGGAAAAGAAAGCTCAAGAGAAAGCTCCTGCTTTATTGCCTGTTGGTGCTAGCAGTCGTGCTTTTCTTCCAAAGCATTGAGTTCAGCCCAGATGAAAACAAGCAAACATCATCAGTTTTTCAAACAAACAATAAGCAACAGTCAGCCCTTGAAAAAGATTCAACAACACCCGAAGCAGCGGTAAAAGCAACCGATCGTTAACAGGATGCATCCTGCTCAAAAGAACTCAACTAATTTCAGAAAAAATATAATCAAGACCAAGAGAAAGCCATGACCAAAGTAATTGTAGCCGGAGCCACCGGTCGAATGGGACAACGTATCTGTTATATGGTGCATCAGCACCCGGATCTTACCCTGGCCGGGGCCTTTGAACAACCCGGCAACCCTAATGTGGGC
>JBATKL010000303.1:0-3238 GCA_049669385.1 Candidatus Electrothrix sp.
TCTTTTCTCCCTGCATGGACACCTGGATTCCAGGATAATCCGCTTCAAGCTGCTGAAAAAATCCTGCGGCCAGCTCGGCAAAAACCTCTTGGGCATTGGCTCGTTTGGAATCAACATCTGCGGTGACAGATACCCGGCGAAGACCGTTAGTACGAGTGATCGCCGAAAAACCAGGGCCAAAATGAGCCTCGGCCACTGAAAGCAGAGGAACCTCTTGGCCAGAGGCTGTACGAATGCGCATCTGTTGAAAATCACTTACACTACTTCGTTCCTTTGCCGTATAACGTACCTTGACCCGAATATCGTCTCTCCCCCGCTGTACCCGAAAAGCCTCCTTGCCAAAAAAACCAGCGTTGACTTGGCGAGCAAGGTCATCAACGGTCAGACCCAGAGCCCGAGCTTCCGGCTTCAGCGAGAGGCGGAATTCGTTCTTGCCCGGAGAAAAATCAGAACGGATTTGGACCACCCCGTTATAGCTCTGTAATTTTTGTTTGAGTTCATCGGTTGCGGACAGGATATTGGCCATATTATTACCCTGAACCCAGATTTCAATCTCCGCTCCCCCAGGTCCATGGGATTCCCCGGCAAAAGTGAGGGATCGAGCACCGGCAATCGAACCTATTTCCTCTTCCCATTGGACCATCAACTCGCTGGAGTGGATGCCTCGTTTTTCCGCAGGCAGGAGGATGAACTGGACAGAACCAAGGTTTGGCCCTGCCGCTCCCCGATTTCCGCCTAAACTCTGACCCACTAAAACCAACTGCTGTTCAATCATCGGCTCGCCGCTGGTGGTGGGCGTACGCTCTGCCAGCCGAACAAAGGCCTGTTCCATTTCTTTCAGGGCCTGCCGAGTGGTTTCTGGCGGGGTGCCTTCAGGAAATTCCACACTGGAGGTGACCACAAAGCTATCAGTCTTGGGAAAGACCTGAAATTTAACCAGGCCTGCCTGTACCAAGCCTACGGCTAAGAGGAGGGTGCTAATGGAAAGAGTGAGAAAGACATAACGCCAGTTTAAGGCCCAGGCAAGAAAGGGAACGTAAATTTTGTTGATAAATAACTCTAAACCCTTCTGCGTGATGCGCTGAAGCCAAGTGAACGGGTTATAGGAGGTCTTCACTTGATTGAGATCTGGCAGATGACTGAGATGAGCAGGCAGGAGAAAAAGGCATTCCCAGAGCGAAAGCAGCAGGCTGGAGATGACCACAGCAGGCATGATGGCAATAAATTTACCCATGACCCCACCAACAAAGCCCAGAGGGATAAAGGCCACGATCGAGGTTGCCACTGCTGCCATGACGGGCATGCTCACCTCAAGGGCCCCGTCCACGGCTGCGGCCAAGGGCGGTTTCCCCTGCTTACGCTGGACATAAATGGATTCGCCCACCACAATGGCATCGTCCACCACAATCCCCAGCACCATGATAAAAGCGAACAATGAAACCATGTTCAAGGTCTCTCCCATATACCAAAGGATAAAGAGAGAACCGGCCAAGGAAATGGGGATGCCCATCCCGCCCCAGAAGGAGAGACGCAGATCAAGGAAGAGCCAAAGGAGGAAAAATACCAGCACGAGGCCGATCATTCCGTTATTGGTCAGGAGGCTGATTCTGCTGCGCAGAGGGGTGGTATTATCATAAAATTCAGTCAACTGAATGCCAGGTGGCAGCTGGGGTTGCCTGTCTTTTACATATTTTTGAACTGTATCGGAGATCAGGATAGCATCCTCTTCCGTGGTCTTAAAAACCATGATAAAGGCTGCTGGTAGGCCGCCCAATTCAGAACTGATCGGATCTTCGGTAAACCCGTCGTGGATGGTTGCCAGCCGGCCCAGGGTGACCTGTTCACCGCTAGAGTCGGCCAACACCACGATACTGGCAAGATCTGTCCCGTTGTACTTACGCCCCACTGTTCGAATTCGAATTTCCTCGTCTTCGGTACGGATAGTGCCACCGTGCAGATTGATGCTGGAACGACGCACAGCCTCGGTAACCTGATCAAAGTTGATGCCATAACGGCGGAGCTGCTGTTCCGAAACCTCTACCGATATTTCATAATCCCTGGTACCGAATAATTCCACCTGGGAGATACTGTCCAGATTCCTAATCTCGTCTCTGATCTGCTCAGCCTGAGTCTTGAGCTGTTTTTCTGACATATCTCCAGAGAGGGCCAGAAGCATCACGGAATTGCGCATGGTTATTTCGGTAACCACGGGTTTTTCTGCATCAACGGGAAAGGTGGCGATGGCATCTATCTTTGATTTGATATCGTCCAGGACCTCGCCGATATCACTGTTCTCTCGGACATCAACCACCGCTGAACCGACATTTTCCGCTGCTGTGGTGGTGTACTGCTTAATCCCTTCAATACCCTCCAGGGCATCCTCAACTTTGAGGATAATTCCTTCCTCCACCTCTTCGGGATCAGCACCGGGGTAGACAACCTGAATAGAAATTTTATCCACTGAGAATTCAGGAAAACTTTCCCGGCGCATGGAGCTCAGGGCTAAGGCCCCGCCCACAAAGATCATAACCAGGACAATGTTAGCAAAGACGCTATTGGCGGCAAAGGCTGCAATGATTTTCCGCATTACTCTTTGCCTCCAGTGCTGGGTTCATTAATCCGAACCAAGGAGTTTTCAGGGGGATTTTCTAAACGGGTAATAATTACCACTTCGCCTGCTTCTAGGCCGCTTCTGATTAGGGCCTTACCGTTCTGGACTCTGGCAACGTCTACCTTGCGGGTGTGGAGACGATTTTCTTCCACTACATAGACGCTCTGTTCAAAGGTCACAGCGGACTTGGGCAAAGCAAGAACCTGCTCCAAGGAGCTAGCCGCAATATCAACCCGGCAAAACATTCCTTGAACCAGAGGAAAGGTCGCTTTGCTGTCCTGCTGCATGCGTATGGCAGCGACAAGGCTCCGAGTACGGGGATCGAAACGAACCACCCTGTCTAGGCTCCCCTGTACTTGCACCGTTTCATTTTCAGTCCAGGTGACGGTACAAGAGGTTTTTTCCGGCTGACCAAACCACGATCCGCCCTGCTGGTTGCTCTGAAAACGGAGCCAGTTGACAGCATCTCGGCTATCCAAGGGCACTTGGACCTCAAGATTACTATCATCGACCAAGGTCAGGAGATTTATTCCTGGGGTCACGTATTCATCCTGATCCGCATGCAACTCAGTTATTCGGCCACTAAAGGGAGCCCGAATGATGCAGCGGGAAAGCTGGAGTTTTGCC
>JBATKL010000304.1:0-2099 GCA_049669385.1 Candidatus Electrothrix sp.
TGGAAGGAAAGGATCTTGAAGAGGGACGAGACTTATCCTGCTATATGGTGCATTGGTAAGAAATGTAGTTGACGAGGAGCTTGACAGGGGAACGAGTGCATCGTTCCCCTTGATCATTGCAGAGCCTCTTCTTTTTCAGAGGGTTAGATTTTTTCGATTCGAGTTTTAATGTACTTCAGTGGCGGGGTCCCTGACCATGTACAGGCGAGATTAGGCGGCAACAGGACATTGGTGTTGAAGCCCCCGACCTGTGGATATTTCGGATCGCCTTCCATCCCATATTTTCCACCAAAGCCTCCGGCAGTCGCCAAAACTCCCTGGCGAATTCCCCATGTCACCTTGGCTGTTGCCTTGGCTTCCCCCCAGGGTGAGGCAATGAGCACCTCATCGCCATCAGCAATATTGTGCTGTTTGGCATCCAGGTAATTCACCCAGACCGGATTTGAGCCGCATTTTTTCATCAGAGTCGAGTTCCAAAAAGTCGAGCAATGCTCATGCTCAGTTACTCTGAAATAACCGATGATCATTGGATAGTTACGGTCAGGTTGTAGCTCAGGCCAGTCCGCATACGGAGGAATATAATCAGGTATGGCATTGAGCCCGGCCTTTTTTGCTGCTGGATTAATGAAGTTATATTTCCCGGTCACCGTGTTGCCGGAAGAGCCGTATCCAGCTGGCGGATTGAAGGAGCCCCAGTCGCGGTACTTATAGAACTGTTGTGAATCCGTCACAAAAAAGCCGGTATCATAAAGTTGCTCCAGTGAGATTCCCTGCCCGTGGAGCTGGTTTTTCATGTATTCTTCTTCGGTTCTCCAAGGGAAGTACTCACCGTAGCCGAGGCGTTCTGCTAGCCCAGTAAAGATGGCAACCACGGATCGTGTATCATACATCGGCGCAATAGCTTTTCGGCCCAAAGAGATAAAGGACTCGTACATCCAGTCCGATATCACCCGGCTTTGCTCAAGGTAGGTGCAGTCCGGCAGAATCACATCACAGAGTTCTGTGGTATTGCTCATGAAGCAATCGATTGCACAGGAGAACTCCAACTGGCTCAGAGCACGATGGGTTGAAGGCTCAGAGGCGGCAGACATAACCGGGTTACCAAAATAGCAGAGCATGGCCTTGAGTCGTCCGGCCTGGACATCCTCTTCAAAATAGGCTGGAATCCAGCCTTTCCAGAGTTTGCTACTGTTCAGTTTGAATTCTTCTCTGTTGTCAGGTGGCTTGGGCTGGTCATCTCCCCAAGCAGAGGCGAGTTTCCGCTTGCCGATCAGGCTTGGGCCGCCGGGTGCATCAAAACTCCCGACAAGCGCGTTCAGTGCCTGAATTGCTTGGGTAGCATGCATCGCATTGGGCACCTGAGCCACGCCGGTCCAGGAAAGCGCGGCAGCCGCCGGAGCCGCAGCAGCAAATTCTCGTGCTAGGCGTTCAATAGTCGGAGCAGGCACCCCGCAGATGGCCTCGGCCCAAAAGGGGGTGCGCAAAATGCCGTCTTCCTCACCCAGCAGCCGTCTTTTGAAGGCGGAAAAGCCGTAGCACCATTCCTCAACAAAGGCCTTGTCGTACAGATTCTCTGTCACCAGCACATAGGCCATTGCCAAAGCCATTGCCCCGTCTGTTCCTGGAATAATGGAGATCCACTCTGTTGCCGCTTCAGCAGTTTCGCTTTGTCGGGGATCAACCATGACCAGCTTGGCACCTCGCTTTATCGCCTGTTTCATCAGATTGAGCTTACGTTGTCCGACAGAAGTCACCAGCTCGTTGATACCAAAGAAAAGAATAAATTCGGAATGGGCATAGTCAATCCACGGACGCTTATCATTGCCGCAATGCTCGTTGGCCATCCGGTTTGGATTGTCGCACATTTGGCGATGGGTGGTTTTATTGGGCGTCCCGTAGGTGGCCATCACCGCGTCATGGCACCAGCTGTTGAAATCATTGCCTTGGTGGAAGCCCACCGTCTTGGGATCAAAGCTCTTCAGGCGCGAAGCGGTCAGATCAAGGGCCTCATCCCAGGAAGCCTTTCTGAACCTGCCGTTTTCGCGGATCAGGGGCGTTTTGAGACGATAGGCTGAGTAGGTGTTTTTATGGGCATTGGC
>JBATKL010000305.1:0-4804 GCA_049669385.1 Candidatus Electrothrix sp.
GGGGAAGCGTCAGGTCAGGAAGAGCTTTTTCCAGAACTGCTTGTGGAGAGACAACCGCCTGAAGATGAAGCCGGTGCAGTTTTTTCAAAGCTGCTGCGCTAATCTCCTCAGGAGAGGCTGCTGCCGGAAGCGAGAGGGGGAGGCTGAATTTCCCGTCCTTGTCAGTGAGCAGGGCCAGGAGCAGGGAAAACTCTGCATCCGGTTGCGGAAGAAACCCGTTAAAGTGAACACGTCCACCATCTTTTTGCTCAGCCGAGGGCGCCCAGCGGATACCTCCTTTTTCTTCTAAACCGAGTTGCTCTGCAAATTGCTTGGCAGCACTCTCCATAGGCAGGTCCGCCACCGTGAAATCCTCAACCTCTGCACGATCCTGCTCCACTCGTCCTTGGGCGGTGAATTCTCGTTCATTAACTTTACCGGAGAATGTGAAGGAACTCGGTGTGCCAGCAGCCAAAGGCACCAGACTGCCGTTGACAGAAGTAAAGCCGAGGCGACTACCAGCACCGGGCATGCTTCCTCCCTTGATGCGGCATTGCTTCACAGTGAAGGGCGGAAGCACTGGCTTGTTGTCCTGCCTGCGAAGAAGAGCGAGTAAGGACGCTGGCAGCTTGCTTTCTGGTGAACGCAGTTTCAGTTCTGGAGCCTCAAGAATAAGTTCGTCAATATGCATGAAAAAGGGCTGCATTTCTGCATAGACCTGGCTGCCTTTTCCGCTTTTCCAGCTGAGGGCTGTCCCCTGAGCGTCTTTCGCGACCAGATCATTGAGCTGAGCATCGCCCTCAAAAGTACGTTCCGGCAGTGCAAGCTTTCCTTGCAAAGAAAAAAGTCCCTGATGCAGGGTTGGAGCAAGTTCTTTTTGAAACAGTTGCGCAAAGGCTTGGTTCAGCAATTTGATGTCAAGATTTTCAACAGTCAGCTGGAGGTCGCCCTTTCCTTGGCGAAAAGAGCCGTCAGCCGTAAGCTTTCCACCTGCACCGACTTTTGCCTGAACATGCAGATTATTTTTTTTTGGCGGTGCTGTCTGAAGATTTTTGATATCCACATTCAAGGCGGTCAGCGGAATTATCAGGCCGCTCTGGCCGCTCTGGCCGTTCTGGTTGCTGCCCAGCCGCAGACTGGCTGTGGCGTCGGTTATCTTGACAGTCTCAACGGACAGCCCGAGCGGGGATTCCGTCGTTTCCGGGAAAAGAAAAAATGAGGGTGCCTCGGATGAAAAATTGGCCTTGCTTAATAACAGGTCTGCGCAGGAAAGGCTTGGTGATGCAGAATCAAGATTTATGGAGCACCCCTTGCTTTCCGCCATATTGGCTGTCAGCATGACGAGGTTATCTCTACTGTTTTTTTCGTCATTCTCTCCTCGTTTCTGTCGGGTGAGGATAATATCCTGCAAGGAGATCGTTCCCTGCTCAATCAGCATTGTTTTTCCCTTTCCTGCGGGTTGTACTGTTCGCAGAAGGCCCTTCAGCGCAGCTTTGCCGCCACTCAGCCGGAGTGCATGATCCCCATCAAGATAGGGTTGAAGCAAGCTCGAATCGAGATTATCAAGGGTAATTTCCCCTGTCAGGCTCAGATCAGGTGCAATGGCTCCTTTAAACCGTACCGTTGTTTTTCCTTGCTGGGCTGCAAAGGATAGGGCTGTTGCTTTCTCTGCCTGCTTCTTTTTTGAAGATGTTTTTGAAAAGGCTTTTTCGCGATTGCGGTAGGCTGTCAGTTCCAATTGCAGATCTTTCCAGGGCGATTCGTTCTTCTTCTGGAGCGTCCCCTTATTAATAGTCAGGCGCTGAATCATCAGTTCAAAGGGAAGGGAGGCAGGATCAAGCAGCTGTCCGGGCCAGACAGAGAAGGGCAGCTGACCCGAAGATGCTTCGCTGATATTTTTTTTGCTTTTATTTTCACTACTCTTTTCACTACTATCAGTGAGCACCAGTTGCGGCTGATCCAAGGACAGTTCTGACACCGTGTACTGTTTGTGTAGGGGATTGACCTGCATGACCAGGTCCGCCTTGCCGCCATTCAATCGAAGTTTTTGGTCCGCCCCCAGATAAGGCTGGAGCAGGCTTGCATCCAGATTATGGAGAGAAATTTTACCGATCAGATCGAGGGCCGGGGTCGTTGTTCCTTGAAAGCGGACAGTGGTCTTCCCTTGCTGGGCGGAAAAAGACAGGGCTGTTTGTTCTTTTCCTTGTTCCTCCTCAGAAGGTATGTCTGATAGGTCTCGATTACGGTAGGCTGACAGTTCCAGTTGCAGATCTTTCCAGAGCGGCCCTTGTTTTCTTTGTATGGTCCCGTTATTGATGGTTAGACGCTGGACCATCAGCTCAAAGGGAAGGGAGGCTGGATCAAGCAACTGTCCGGGCCAGAGCGATAAGGGTTGCAAGGGGTGCTGAGGCAGATCGCCTTTATCGCCTTTATCGTTTTTACCCTCCTGACCCTTCCTCTCAGCCAGAACTAGCTGAGGGCTATCCAGCATCAGCTCTTCAATCGTGTACTGTTTCCGAAAGGGATGAGCCCGGATAACCAACTCAGCGCTTGGGGCTGTGCATTGGAGTGTACCTGATTGCTTGGCTTCGTTTCCGTTGCTGCGGTCCGAGATATTAAGATGCAGTTCGGTTGAATGGATAGTGCCGGACAGGACAGGGCCTCTGTCCCCCTGAAGATTATCCGGCAGAATGAGTTCCAGCTCAGCCGTGGTTTTGTTCGTGCTGATGCGGAGGGAGGTATCCATCCCCGGTAGCCAAGCTAGAAGCTGCTGAGGATCAACATCATCAAGCTGGAGAACCAGGCGGGTTGCTGAGCTGCCGTCCGGCCCGATCTGCCGTTGTCCGCGAATTTGGACCGGGTTGCCGTTGACCAGGGCATGGAGAGTAGGCTCTGGCTCTGGCGCTCCCTGCTTTGTTGCTGCCGAGGGCAGGGAAAAGCGTATTTCATCAAGATGATATTCCTGACCATTGGTCGCATCTCGAAGAACAAGCATGCTGTCAGTGAGGCTGAATCCGTCAACCTGGACCCAGTTAGGCAAAAGGGCCTGGTCGACCGTTCTAGCCGCGCCTTCTTGGGTCAAACCAAGGTCGGGAAAGCTGCCGTCAACACGGCGAATCACCTCTGTCTGCATGCCCTTGATCCGCACATCCTCAAACACGATTTTTCGTTGCAGCAGTTCTTGAGGGCGCAAACGGGTATCAAGCGTGGCAATACGGCATAATGCGGGTTCCTTTTCGTCCTGACGGTCGAATTCCGGTCCGATATGAATACCAGCGAGGTGAAGATCAAAGGTGAACGGTGCGAAGTCCACCTGCGTCACAGCTACCGGGCGACCCAGCTGCTGACTGTACTGCTTTGTCAGCTGTTCCTGGATATAGTAGGGGATGAGGAAACTTGCCGCTGCCAGATAGGTAAGGAACAGCATCGCAGGCAACAGGATAAGCATAAGGCTGCAAAGCAGGACCTTTTTCTTTGAAAGACCTTTTTCTTCTTTGCTTTTGCTCTGGTTGCTCTGTTTACGCTGCTTGGGCGGCTTTTTGGGTTTGGGAGGAGGAGCGGATTCTTTCTTCTCGTTTTTCGTGGTTCCGGCCTGCGGATTGATCAGAATCTCACCGAATGCAGGCGGGGACTCGGCTTTTGGGGTCTGCTGCTCGCCAGTCATGTTCTTGGATCTCTTTTACACTTCTGCTCTTGATTACCAGGGCGTCAACAGCATTGGGTCTGCATGACATCTGATTGCCTTAACGTACTTTGATGAGCATACCCCGGACGGAGTTTTTTTACAAGAATTTGCGTTTGGATTTTGGGCAGGAAACGGGACGGAGCGAGTATCGTAAGGGCACGACACGTCACGCCCCTACCGGTTCCGGTAAATAATTATCGGCCATCCTTTTCACGTCATCTCTTCAATCCACGGGTTGAACAGCTTGACCCCGGTCGGCGCAAAATCTGCCACATTACGAGTAACTACTGTCATTTTATGGACAAGGGCGGTTGCTGCAATAAGCGCATCCCTATCTGATCGCCGGTCCGGGACATGCAAAGCAGCACAACGTTGTGCGACTGCCGCGTCAATATCAAGAGTACGTTCCGAGAAAGCCGGCATGACATGATCATTGAGCCAGGAACGAAGAACGACTCCTTGCTCGATGTCTCGCCGCTCAACCGACAATATTCCCATTTCTAGCTCAAGTAAAGTAATAACAGACAGATACAGATCGGGGACGGCAATTTGACTCGCCCATTTCTGTACATTGCGGTCAATTCTGCCGGATTTCGCCTTGCGTAATTCTGAAACTACGTTGGTGTCAAGCAGATACATCAGGACAGATCCGCCGGTTCAATAACGTTATCTTGCATACGAGGAGGAGTAAATTCAATATCCTCCACGCCGGGCATGGTGAGCAGGTCCAGTATATTTTTTTTCGTCCCGGTAACTTCCCGGTACTGCCCTATATTCATAAGTACATACGCCGGGTGACCACGATCTGTAATGATGACCGGCCCTGTTTCGGCAGCTTTTTTGGCTTTGCCGATATCTCTGTTAAATGCTCTGCTAGATACTGTGGTAATAGACATAAGATACCTCCTTGATAATTGTTATGTAGCACGTAGTAACGTTACTACTAATAAGATATTTTGTCAATATCAAGAGATAATTTAAAAAGATACTCAAGCATACCTCATCGTCACTCAAAACTCTGTCCCGCCCTTCCTAACTGACCAACAATGTGAGAATCAAGCAGAAGGTTAGATCTCTATAAGAGCCAGCTCCGGTCTGCAAAAAAAGCGTATAGGCAGCATTAAGTAGCCTATCCCAGCA
>JBATKL010000306.1:0-4718 GCA_049669385.1 Candidatus Electrothrix sp.
TCTATGTCCTTTCCATTCGCTATAATGTGATTTGTCGCCATTCGCCCAATGAGCAGGAACGAAGCTATAATCGAATTGCGATGCGTGTGTTTGATAAGGAATTCACGCGGGCAAGTCATGTGAAAAACTCTGAGGAATTCAGAGCCTTGTATCCAGAGGACAGCAGTTTTAAAAATGCTTTTGAGTTTTATAAGATGCCCAGCAGAAGATCTTCAAAAAAAATCCGGTTTCTGCTGGCGGAGATTGAGCGATTTCTGGGACATGAAGTTGATTACACCAAGACAAGCCTTGAGCATATTTGTCCGTATAATCCTGAGCAAGGTTGGTATGACCATTTTGGCCAAGGAGCCAATGAGATATCTGATCGTCTTGGTAATATGGTTCTTTTGACAAAAGATGATCTGAAAAGGAGCACATTTGTCCAAAAGAAGGAAGCATACCTTCTCACTCCATTTCGCTTGGCGCATAAGGTTGCGGAATATGAGGAGTGGAGCCTGAAGAATGTTAATTTGTTCCAGGAATGGCTTGCTTGTCAGGCGGCTCGGGCTTGGCGGGTGGATTAGGGATGTGGGCTTGAGGTGAACTTTGATGGATTTGGGCGAGGCAGCCTGTGACTTGTATTGCTGCGCGGTTTGATTTTTGTTTGTGATGCCGAAGTGAGTACCGTTGTATCAGGAAGAGAATATTTCCTGACAACAAAATAACAAAAATATATTGCGCTATTCTGTTGATGAGCTATACAATAAAAGAAAATGTATGCGTGTATTACGCATGTGTGTACATGAGTGCAGAGCCATTATTGCACGGTTTTTTACGTTACAGAAAGAGGAAAGGTCATGGAAACCAACATTGTAAATTTAATTCCTAAAATTGCTGAAAAAGAAGCTGAGGAAAAGTTTCTCGGGTTGCTGGATAAAGATATTGACAATGGCAATGTAAAAAGAGTACCAGACAGCGTGTTTGTCCGAATCGCCAAAATTAGAAATAAAGCTTACTTGGCGAGAGAGCGAAACGAACGGTTTGAAATGTAATGAGTGCTGATTGGAAGTTATTCTGGCACCCTCTTTTTGAGGAGAGATTTCTGAGCCTCTTAAAGAGAGTTGAGGAATTGGCCGAACGTGACCCCGATGGTTTTTATAGTCATCGGGATTATAAATTTTTTGAAAATGTCAGTAATTGTATAGAGTATCGAATAGTTCAAGAACCAAGTAGTAAAGAGTTTAACTTAGGAAAAACACTCGGGAAGAAATATAAAAACTGGAGAAGAGCAAAGAATGGTCTTCCTCCTCGATATCGTCTCTTTTTTAGGTATTCTTCTCAAGCTGGAGAGATTGTGTTCGCTTGGCTGAACGATGAATCAAGCATTAGAAGAGATGGACACAAAAAAGATGTGTATGAAGTTTTTAAAAAATTGTTACAGTCTAATATTATTCCGAATTCATATAATGAGTTAGTGAAAAAATCTAAGGAGTTAGATTTGCAAGAAGAGCAATTTGGAAGTTTGGGGTGATGGCATAATGTTGATTTTACTATAAAAATTACAAATGATTGACATTATTGCAGTAAAAGAGTATCTATCGTAGATAGATACTCTTTTACCATTCATCCATCAGGCTTGATGAGTCGATCAATGATCGTTAGCCCTCACTCCTTAAGCTTAACATACAACTCCCCATCCCGAACCTGAATACTCTCCACCCCCTCTCCCAAGCTCTGCCAGAACCCCGGTTCGCCACCGAATTCCTGCATAAGATCAATATTCTTTAAGCCACCCAGCCAGGCATTGGGAATCGGCACGCCCATCACAGATACTCCCTTGAGGACCACCACGGGTTTGCCGTCGCGATAAGCCAGTTCCGCACCGGCCCGAACCCGGAGGGTCTTACCACCCATAATCGGGAAATCAGGATCAATCGGGATCAGCAGGCGCAGGCTCACCAGATCGGCAGCCAAGTCCACTGCTATTTTTTCCGCCAGATCAGTATTATTCGCCAAGAGTCCGTTAAGTTCACGCTCAGTGAAGGTGATTTCTCGGTTTGCGCCCTCTTCGGAATAGGCTTCTGGTTTTAAGGCACCTTGCGCATTATAATCATCCGGCTGAGGAGTGAAGGATCGTGCTCGTGATTGTGACCGTGCATCTGCTGCGTCATATCGGTTTTGATCTTGAGGGCGGGGGGGCGTGCCTGCAACGCCATCGAACTGGCTGAGCTTTTGCTCTAATTGTTGTTCTTCCTGCTGGCTCAGCTCCACCGGGGTGAATGGCGAGGGGAAAAGCCAGGTTTTGATAGCAAACAAGGTGAGCAGGACCGTCAAAATCATTGCTCCTGCAACGATCAGCAAGACCTGTTTTAAGGAAACCCCTTTTTTTGCCATTGCCTGTTCCGTCATGATGTTTTTCCTCCCGCTAGTCTCTCTTTTTGTGGCTTATTTATGGCTTATGGCTTACGGCTTACTGAACATCGATAATATGCACGGCGCAATAGAGCTCCTGCCCTGCTAAGGGATGATTGAAGTCGACGAGAACGGTGTTCTCCTTCACTTCTAGCACCTTGCCGTTGATGGTTTGTCCCTTTGGGCCGTTGGCGTGTATCAGTGTTTCCGGGACAAGCGATTCCGGCGGCAGGTCCGTTTGCGGGATCTCAAGCAGGGCCTCTGGATCGTGCGCACCAAAGGCTTGATCGACCGGCAGAATGATATCCTTTTTCGTGCCTTTCTCCAAACCTGCTACTGCCTGCTCCAGGCCGTCGATAATCTCTCCGGTGCCCTGGACATAGGTGACAGGCTCATCGTCCTTTGTGGTCTCGATGACGTCGCCGTTTTTCAGGCTCAGGGTGTAGTCAATGATAACGGTTTTTCCCTCTGCTATTTTCATGGTTTTTCTCTTTGTAATTATTGTTCTTTGTTGACCGTGCCGATCAGCGGGATCCCGTTGGTTCCAGACGGAATATAGACCGTGGTATGGTTGGGTGATGAGGCCATTTTTAATTGGGCCTGAATGGCCTCGTGTTGCAGGTAATTCTGGGTCAGGGTCTCATTGATAATCTTCTGAGCCTCGGCAATACCCTTGGCCTCTTCAATGCGGATTTCAGCATCTTTTTTGGCGATTTCCCGCTGAGTTTCTTTTTCGTCAAGCAGCTGTTGAGCAGCCAGTTTCTTTTCAACGGCCAAGGTGACCACAGGGGGGTAATCAATATTACCGACCACACTGGAGACCAGGAGAAAGGGTGTTCCCTTGAGGTGTTCTTGAAGATCAGCTGCCACTGCTGTCGCTATTTCTTTACGCTTTTCTTTGATCTCACGGCTTTTGAGCGATTGAACATGCTTGCGTACCATAGCCCGGAGCGGCTCTTTGATATAACGATCATAAAAGGCCTCACCTGCGTAATCCTCCACAACCGTTCGTATGGTCTCAGGTTTTACTTTAATGATCGACTGGAAGCGGAAGGAGATGTTCAGCTCATCCTTGGCAAGGATCTTAAAGGTTTCTGGATAGGTCTTGGGGCGAAAATCAACATTCATGACCTCATTTCTCCACAGAGAAATGCCGTAATTAGAGGGGCCCTTGAGTTCACCGCGAAAACCGCCATTGCCGAACATTCTCGGTTGCTCGTAAACATACCCTTCGTGTCCTGCCGGAGTGTTTGGGTTTGTGCCGAATATCCCCAGTAGAATAAAAAATCCGCCCGAACATATTGTAAATAAAAAGAGTATTGACATGACAGCCTTTATTCCCTTATGCCGTATCGCCTGATTCATGTTGTTTTCTCCTTGAGTAAATCGTTCGGCGTAATGCGTGTTAGCCTTGCTTTGTTTTCGCGTCATTGGATCATGGCATAAAGCCGGTCGTATTGCTGTTCAATGGAGAGGGCCAGGGCGAATTGAATCCGAGCCCGGAAAAGATTTTGTTCTGGATAATTGACCTTAAAATAACAGTTATTGACCAGATAATCGCTATAAAAGCGAAGGCCGAGCTCAAAGCTGATCAGCCAAACACTCTTAACAAGGAGATGTTTGTCCTCAGAGGTGAGCAGATCGGCAGCTGTTGCTAGGTACCCTTTTACGGCAGCGGCAAAAAAGTCAGCCTGAAAGAGAATATCCTCTGGGCGCTTCACTTCTTCACCCAGGGGGTTACAGCAGGAGCGGAGACAGTCGCCGATATCGTGGAGCAGGAGGCCGGGTCTCACCGTGTCCAGATCAATAAGACTGATAACTCTCTTTGCATCTTCGGAAAAAAGGAAATTGGCAACTTTGGGGTCAGCATGGATAACCTGCTGACGTATGCTGCCCAGCTTGCGGGCCTTTTCCAAAATAAAGGCATCTTGTCGGTGACGTTCAATAAACGTTCGACAATCCTCGGCCTCAGGGTTATGGGGCGCAGAGAGAACGAGCTCATACTGTGCAAGGTAGCAGGGCGTGTTGTGAAAGCCGGGTAAAGGGTCTGCGAGGGATTCCGGGGGGAGGGTGGCAAGCAGCTGGTGAAAGAGGCCAAGGGTCGCTCCGATCTCCTTGGCCTGGCCGGGTGTAGAGATTGAATGCAGAGATCGGGCCTGATCAATATGCGTGAGCAGACGCCAAAAAGCGCCTTGACTGTCTTGGTAGCTTATTACTCCGGCTTGATTGCTGACCGGGCGGAAAAGGGTAAAGTCGCGGTTACGCGGGTGGGACAGGGAAGTCAGCTGGGGCAAGGTTGGAAGTCGGGCGCGGAGCTGGGCATGGAG
>JBATKL010000307.1:0-4058 GCA_049669385.1 Candidatus Electrothrix sp.
GTGCAGGACGCAGCTATACAGGAAGCAGAATAGAAGCTGTAGACTGATTACCCCGTTTGAAAGAGGTACAGAGTAATCTTTCTGTAGCTCTCCTGAAACGGAAGGACGTATTGAGCCGGTTTGATGATCATCATCAAACCGGCTTTTTTTATGGAGAACGGTTATGAGTAGTGAAGTGACCACAGAAACAGGACCTGATGCACAAACAATTCCTTTGCAGCAAAGGGAATCATTCCAGTTTCGTTGCCACCCAGGGGTCAGTTGTTATCTGACCTGTTGTCATAAATTGGAGTTGCGCCTTTATCCTTTTGATGTTCTTTGCTTGAAGGAGAAACTTTCATGCAGTTCCGGAGAATTTTTGGAGCGCTATACTCGTTTGGGTACTGGAGTACACCCCTATTTTCCGGCGGTGATGCTGAATATGGAGGAGAGTGACGAGGCACCCTGCCCATTCCTCAATGAGGCGGGCTGCTCTGTTTATGCGGATCGTCCTTCAGCCTGCCGAACATATCCTTTGGAGCGGGGAGTTGAAAAAGAAGGAGAGGGGGCAAAGCTAAAAAGCCATTATTCGGTTGTCCATCATTCCTACTGCAAGGGCCATGATGAAAAGAACAGCTACACGGTCCGCCAATGGAAACGTGAGCAGCGCCTCGACTCCTTCAATCTGATGAACGATCTCTGGGCTGAGGTTGATGCTTTTTTTGCAAGCGATCCCTGGCAGGGCGAAGGCCATGCTGGCCCTCGGCAGCAGTTAGCCTTTATGGTTTGCTATAATATTGATGCCTTTCGTGCCTACAGCATTGAGAACAAGCTGACCGCCCGGTATCGGCTGGACCGTGATCAGCGAAGGCGCATTGAACGGGATGATGCTGAGCTGCTCAAATTCGGATTTAATTGGCTCCTTCATATCCTCGGTAATCGACGGACATTGCGGCCTTGCTAGAGCAAGGCGAGAAGTGCTCCTTGTCCGCTCACGCTATAAACCGTGGCAATACTCTGCTTCGGGCTGGCCAGGTTGGCACAGATGTTCTAGCCCCCCTTAAGGAGTCGCGCCACGGTTATCAAAAAAAACAACAGGCCTGAGGTTAGGCCGGTAGCTGCGGCAAAGGTGAGTTTGTTGCTGGCAAAGCTCTGGGCCAATTTTTTGCGTAATTTTTTCGAAACAGGAAGGCTTTGCGAGCTTACATCAGGGCAGGTCTCTTCAAAATCCCATACATCATGTGAACTGCCCAAGATATTCTCGGCTGCCAGAATACCGGCCCACATGGAGTGATCCATATTGTTATAGCGGTGCATTCCGTTTCTGCCGATGGTCTGGAGGTTCGAGAATTTTTCCAGATAGTTGCGAACAACAGCCAACTGCTCGTCATACCCACTGTCATATACGGGGTAGGCATGGGAGCGACGAATGACAAAACCGTCCCTGACAACCACGCGCTCAGTCAGGCCAAGCAGGGAAAGTTCCTCGGTGGCCAAAGCGACAAGCTCTTCATCTTTCATCAACCAGAGTTCCTCATCTTGGGAACAGAAATACTCCATACCGATTGGCGTTGACCAGGCATCAGGTGCCATGGCCTTGCTCCAGTTTCGATAATTTTGAATCCGTCCTACCTGGATCTCAGGATCATGGATATAGAGCCATTGATCAGGAAAGAGTTCATTGCCAGCAACAATCAGGCAAACCTGGATAAATGATCTGAATTTCAGGGCAGCAGCAGCAACTCGAACATGCTCAGGCGCAACCGGATCCATGCACTCAATGAGAAGATTGATGGGAAGGGTGGAGATAAGGCTGCTGACGTTTTGTTGCTGAATATGGTCTCTCTTATCGCGATACGCCACCCTGACAATACGTTTGTTTGCATGAAAAATAGCCGTTACCGGGGAATTACAGAGGATCTTTCCACCTGCCTCCTTGTTGACGGCAGCCATTTTTTGCCACATCATTCCCGAGCCTTTAACAGGGTAAAAGAAATGATCGGTCAGGGTTTTCAACTTCCGGGTGCCGAACAGTCCATAGAGAATCACGGAAAGGACGGATAACCCATTGATCCGTTGTCGTGCCCAGTCGGATTGGATTTCATGGCAGGGGATACCCCATACTTTTTCGGTATAGGATTTGAAAAAAGTGGTATAAAGGTACGTGCCGAACCGGTTGGTGATCCACTGCTCAAAGTTGTCCTCGCGTGGGAGGGGGACAATTTTCGCCTTGATAAAGCTGAGCAGGATAAGCAGCGATTCGCCGATGCCCAAGGTGGTAAGAATGTTTTTCAGAGAGAGTGGGTACTGAAACAGGGTCTGTCGATAATAGATTCGTGACAATCGGTCGACGCAGAGCAGGTCCTCTCCCAGCAGAGACTGCCATAACCTTTGAGTCTCTGGAATATTGGTAAAAAATCGATGGCCGCCCACGTCGAAGCAATACCGCCGGTATGTGAAAGTCCGCGAAATTCCCCCGACTTCTCCGTCTTTTTCCAGTATAATTGGAGAGATATTCCTGCCAAGGAGGGTGTGGGCGGCTGTCAAGCCAGCTGGTCCAGCGCCAATGATAACAACCTGAGCATCCTTGGCAGGTTTCCTCCTGTTCTCTTGATCCGTCATCCAGTTCTCACGGGTTTCCTTTCAGTTGCCGCAATACTTTTACATGATGTTCTGCACGTTTCCAGTTCGCCATATGTTTGTATATAAGCACCAATTGATGGCGGGCCTCTTCAAATTCCGGCTGAAGCCGTATCGCCTCTTCAAGATGTTGAGCCGCTTCGGGAAGCTTCATTTGTCTGGTAAGGATAATACCGAGATTATAGTGGGCCTCAAAAAAATTCGGATTAACCTGTGTCGCCTTGTTCAAGGCCTGAATCGCCTCATCCACCTTGCCCTGTTGAAATTTTACAACGCCAAGGTTGTACATTGCTTTTTCCATATCCGGCTGAAGGGTCAGAGCCTGTTGAAAATGCTCAACCGCCAAGTCGAGTTTATTAAGCTGCATGTAGATTACCCCGATATCCATTTGCACCTGACTATTTCCAGGGTTGAGTTCCAGTGCCTTTTGGTAGTGAACAACAGCCTCCTCTCTATTGTTAATCATAACCAGGGTATTGGCCAGATTGACATGAGCTGCCAGTGACTGCGGAGTCAGCTGGACGGTGGTTCGATAATGGCTGGTCGCTTCCTGAAGCTTACCCTCTTGCATCAGGAGGTAGGCCAAGTTGTTATGTACCTTAGCAAAATCAGGCTTATGGATCAGAGCCTGCTGATATTGAGTGATGGCCTCTGCATACCTGCCTTTATGTTTCAGAGTGTACCCCAATCCCGCATAGGCATATGGATTATTCGGTGACACGGAAACTGAATGACGAAAAAGGGTTTCGCTGTTCTTCCACAGTCCGACTAAGCTATGGGAGACAAAAAGGAGTGGGATAACGGCGGTAACACCGAGGATGGAAAGCCCTTTTTTATTGATGAGCCGTTTACCCCAATGATCCGCTCCCCAGACCAGGATGATTATGATGCCGATCATAGGGATGTAGGCATAACGATCCGCAATGGCTTGGGGGCCGATTTTCAACAGCCCGATCATCGGCAGCAGGATGATCATAAACCAGCACCAGCCGAAGAGCAGAAAGGGCTGAGAACGACGTTTGCGATATAACAGCACAAGAATGGCAAAGTGCAATAAAAGACTGCCGTAGAGTTGCCAGTCAGGGACCATGGCCCGATAAGGATAGGGGAAAACCTGAGGAAAGGGCCAGAAAATTCGTTGGAGATAGACAAAATAGGCTGTCAGGCTGTTGCCAATTTGATATTTCCCAGGAAGCAGATCTGTCAGGTTAATTATTGGCGAGTCATGGCCAGCCAGCATAAAAAACACAGCAACCGGGATCACAGCAAGCAGGGGAATGATGAAGGCTGTTTTTTCGAGGAGCAGGCTGATAATTTTTTTTCTTTTCTCTTCCAGGACAGCAATCGTCTCCGAATCTGCGTGGAACCTCTGTAAGGGCCAGAAGTCCAGGACAGCAATCGTCTCCGAATCTGCGTGGAACCTCTGTAAGGGCCAGAAG
>JBATKL010000308.1:0-4586 GCA_049669385.1 Candidatus Electrothrix sp.
TTTTTTCAGCAGGTTCTGTAGGGGCAAACCCCTGTGTTTGCCCTTTTGCATTGACCCACAGGAGCCCCCTTGTACCTCTTTCAATCCAACCGCCTAGAAAACCTCTTTGACGCCCTCTGCGCAACCCTGACCGAGCCGATCAGCAATCCTCTGGCCCCGGAGATCATTGTTGTCCAAAATCCGGGCATGGCCCGCTGGCTCTCCCAGCAGATCGCCCTGCGCACCGGCATCTCTGCGCACTTTTCTTTTCCCCTTCCAGCCTCCTTCGTCTGGAACCTCTTTGAGCAGACCTTGCAAGGCCTGCCCGATCTGTCCCGGTTTGATCGTAACGTCCTTCTTTGGCGGGTCCAGCTGGAACTCGATTCTTTGCTGACTGAGCCCGGTATGGAGGAAATCAATGCCTATTTAGCCGAGGATGTTGACAGCAGAAAGCGTTTTCAGTTGGCGGAAAAGATCAGTGATCTCTTTGATCAGTATCAGGTCTATCGCCCAGAGATGCTGCTGCGCTGGGAAAAGGGCGAGGAAGAAGATTGGCAGGCCCGGCTTTGGCGACGGTTGACCGCAGAAAATAAAATGCATCGGGCGGCCTTGTTGCATCGGTTTCTCACGGCGGCGGAAGAGGGACGGCTGTGCTCTGACCAGCTACCGGAACGGGTCTCGATTTTCGGTATCAATTCCTTAGCCCCTGCCCATCTTGAAGTGATTGATCGTATTGGTGAATTCGTTGATATCCGCATCTTTCATCTCAGCCCCTGTCAACAGGTCTGGGACGATATCCTGTCGGAACGACTGCTGGCCCTGAAGCGGAAAAGCTGGCGGGACCAGGGTGTTGATGATCTCAGTGCCTACTTCACCGCCGGTAATCCGCTGTTAGCCTCGATGGGTACGGTCGGGCAGGAATTTTTCTCGCTGCTCATGGGAAATGCTCCGCAAGAAATGCAACTCTATCAGGAAGCGGCAGGGGATTCTCTGCTTCAGCAGATTCAGAGCGATATCCTCAATATCCATGATCGGGGAGGGCAGGGCGGCGGGTTGTATCAGGGGCTGGATCAGGGGTTCGACCAGAAATTCGACCAGAAATTCGACCAGGAGTTCGATCAGAGCAAGGGGGCCTTGCTCCCGGATGACTCCTCAATCCGTTTTCATTGCTGTCATAGCCCCATGCGGGAAATCCAGGTGCTCCATGATCGCCTGCTGGATCTTTTTGCCAGCGACCCGAGTTTGAAACCGGCTGATATCTTGGTCACGGCCCCGGATATTACGAGCTATGCCCCGGCAGTGGCCGGAGTCTTCGGTTCGGCTCCGTCTGCCCGCCATATTCCCTGGTCTATTGCTGATCAGGCCAGTCGTCAGGAACAACCGGTCATTGAAGGCTTTCTCAATCTGCTCGAATTACAGGAAAGCCGTTTCACTGCCCCGGATGTCATGGCGCTGCTGGAAAATCAGGCCATCCTCCGACGTTTTGGTCTTGCAGCGGAGGATGTCGTATTCATGCGCTCAGGTATTCTGGAGGCCGGTATTCGCTGGGGGCTGGATCAGGAACAACGGTGCGAGCAGGGTCTTGCCGATGCACAGCAGCATACCTGGGATTTCGGGCTGGATCGGCTCTTGTTGGGCTATCTGACTGGCCCGCTGGATGAGCCTTGGCAGGGTATTATGCCCTGTTCCGGCACGGTCAGTAGTATGGGCTCCTGGCTCGGCGGCCTGACCGATTTTATCCGTGCCTTGCAGGCGTTGCGGCGAAGGATGAAGGCAAGGCATTTGCCAGAGCAGTGGGCGGCGCTACTTTTTGGTCTGCTTGATAATTTTCTCGTCGGTGACGGAGATAATCAGGACGGCGTGCTCATCTTGCGGCGAACCATTGCCGATTTTGTCGATCATTGTCGGTTAGCCGGATTTGAGCAGAAACTCAGCTTGCCGATTATCCGTCACTGGTTTGAAACGCGACTCTCTGAACCGGCAGGCGGGCAGTCCTTTCTTGCTGGGCGGGTGACCTTCTGTAATATGGTGCCCATGCGTTCCGTGCCTTTCAAGGTGATCTGGCTGCTGGGAATGAATGATCTGGATTATCCCCGCACCCAACGGACCCCGGCCTTTGACCTGATGGCCCAGCGACCGCGCCTCGGGGATCGGAGCCGCCGAGATGATGATCGCTATCTCTTTCTGGAGGCCCTGCTTTCGGCCCGAGCCCATCTTGCGATTTCCTGGGTCGGACGTGACCAACAGGATAACTCGTCCCTGCCGCCTTCAGTGGTGGTGGCGGAGCTGCGGGATTATATTAATCGTGGTTGGTCGGCTGGCAGGGAAGGGAAAGCCGCACAACCGGTTGCTGAGCTGCTGACCGTGGAATATCCCTTGCAACCTTTCAGTCGGCATTGTTTTTCCGGAAACCCGAAGATAGCAAGCTATGCCTCGGAATGGCTGCCCAAATCGCTTCCTTTTCCGGCTTGCTCTTGTGCCTTTCTTCAAGGCCCCTTGCCGCAACCCGAGCCCTGTCAGCAGGTGGATCTCAGCCGCTTGGTCCGTTTTTGGAATCATCCGGTGCGTTTTTTTCTTGAACAGCGCATGGGGTTGCGCAGTCGCTATGCAGAAGAGGTGCTTCCTGAAGCAGAGGCCTTTTTTTTGGATCATCTCCAGAAATATCTGCTGAGTCAGGAGATTATAAGCACACAACGCGCTGAGGGAATAAAGGGAGCAGAGGGGAAAGAGGGAGAGGAAATGCAGCCAGCCTCTCCATTATATCGGATGCAGGCTGCGGGTCATCTGCCCGGCGGGCGCTTTGGTCATATCCTCTATCGGGAGATGGAGCGGAAGACCGCTGTTCTTGTTGATGCCCTGGAGCCCATAACCCAGGAGCGGACAGATCCGGAGGAGGTCAGCCTGAGGGTTGATGATATTTTGCTCACTGGTCAGCTGTCTTCCCTGTATCGCAGCGGGAGAGTCACCTTTCGCCCAGCCAGCCTCAAGGCTGGCGATGTTCTTAAATTATGGATTCACCATCTTGTTCTTCTGATCCAGGCTCCGGCAGCTGTGCAGCCGATTTCCGTGCATGCGGCTTTGGATACCACGGTCTGTTTTCAGGAGGTGGAAAGGCCGGAGGACGAACTTGCTGCGCTGGTTCGTTTTTTTCAGCAGGGGGGCGAAGAACCGCTTCATTTTTATCCGAAAACCAGCTATGCCTGGGCCAAGGCTCGCTCAGAGGCGGCGGCCTGGAATGCGGCTCGCACCTCCTGGTACTCGGGGTATTACCGGGGCGAGGGAGATGATCCTGCCTATGAGATTGCTTTGCGAGCTCAGGAGCCACTGGATCAGCGATTTATTGAGCTGGCTGAGTTGTTTCGACCTGTGGTTGCCTCTATGAGAAAGTATGAGTGAGGAAGGTGCTGGAGCGGTTCGCGAACCGCCCAAACAATAATGATGACGGCACAATGCCCTGAAGGGGCTGTATCTATCAGCCCTGGGTAACACCCAGGGTACGTAATGCATCCAAGGTCGATTACTCGGGGTGTTACCCCGAGCTGGATATATGTAACCCCTTTGGGGTATGGTGTACCGCATATGCTGGCGGTCGAAAATATTCCTTGCCTGCCTTTGCTTTCATCTATATCATATCGACTCATTCAATTTCAATCCGTAATACGACCATATTTTTCAGGAGTCCTGTTGTATGTGCACCCCAAAGAGTAGCCCGAATATCTCCGCTGTCATCCTTGCCGCCGGTAAAGGCACCCGCATGAAATCCGACCAGGCCAAGGTGCTGCACGAGCTTTTTTTCAAGCCCATGCTCCATCATGTCCTGGAGAGCGTGGCAGCAACCGACATTGGGCATCTTGCGGTGATTGTCGGCCATCAACGGGAAAAAGTCCTGGCCTCCTTGCAGGAAGCCCCGACCCCGTACCAATTCACGCCGGTGGTGCAGGAAGAGCAGTTGGGGACCGGGCATGCCGTGCTCTGTGCCGAGTCGGCCTGTGCATCTGCCGATCTGGTGATGATCCTTTGCGGCGATACCCCGCTGATCCGCTCCGAGACTCTCCAGGCTATGATTGACCGGCATCAGGCAAGCAAATCTGTGCTTACTCTGATGACCACGGTGCTGGATAATCCCTTCGGTTACGGCAGAATCATCACGGATGCGGAAGGTGGAGTTGTTGCCATTGTCGAGCAGAAAGATGCAAGTGCAGAGCAGCGGGCTCTTCAGGAAATTAATGCAGGTATTTACCTGGTTGATGCGGACTTTCTCTTTTCCGCCTTGCAGCAGGTGGGCACAGATAACAGTCAGGGCGAGGTCTATCTGACCGATATTGTCTCCATTGCCACCAAGCAGGGCCATCGGGTGGAGAAATTTGTCCATCCGCCAGCCATTGATGTACTGGGGGTGAATTCCAGGGTTGAGCTGGCCCAGGCCCATAGTGAGCTGCAAATGCGTCATAACCGGGAGATTATGCTCAGCGGGGTGACCATGTATGGCCCGGAAACCATCCTTATTTCCCCGGATTGTCAGGTCGGGCAGGATTGCGTTGTGCAGGCCGGTGTGCAGATCACCGGTAGCGCAAAAATCGGGAGCAGGGTGCTGGTCGGCTCAGGAG
>JBATKL010000309.1:0-3422 GCA_049669385.1 Candidatus Electrothrix sp.
AAGGGCCGAGTATTCGCCGAGAGAATGTCCTCCGGCATAGGCTGGCACAAAGTCGGGTAAGGCTTTTTTGAGTTGCTGCCAGCAAATCAGGTTGATTGCTGTCAAGGCGGGTTGTAAATGTAAGACCTTGGTCAGGTCTTCTATTGGCCCCTCAAGACAGAGCTTTTTCAAGGGAAAGCCGGAAACTTCTTCAGCCATCTCCATTAATGCGGCAGCTTCTTGATCTGCTTCGATCAGCGCTTGACCCATACCTATATATTGCGATCCCTGACCGGGAAAGAGTATTGCTGTTTTTTTCATGGATTGTTTCTATCAGGTGTTACTTGTTTTGATTAACTATTTTTCGTAATATCGGCAGTTGGTTGACGTGAACTCCTTGCGGATACTTCATAGGGAGCTTGTCCGTCCATGGCCGATTATACTTGTAATGTCTTTTTCTGCAAAAGGATAATTTTCACCGCTTGGAAAGAGCAGGGGAGGTTACTGTAGAAGGAGCGAGCGGGGTGGAGAGTTGTTACGGTTTATCGCGATGACTTGAAGGCGTTTGCTTTGCTTTTTAAAGCTTCATTGATTCTTTCATCTAATTGTTCTTGGCCAAAAATTCTTCCCAAGAGCCAAAATAACAAGGTGCGGCGTATTGAAATTTTTGTAGACCGGGTAATAGGGTGCTCTGAATCCACGGCTTTCATGGATTTATAACAGGCTGTTGCCGCCTTTTTCTCCCCGATTTTATAATAATATATGGCCCAGGCACTCATGAAGGCGAGAAATTCTGCGTAATGAAAGACTTCTCTCTCAGGGTAAAGTGCCTGAAGGTCTGATTTATATTCAAATATTTCTTCGAATTTATCCATTTCTCCTTTACGCAGACAAGTGTGAGCGTAATTTGTTTTTGCAAAGAGATATCTTGGAAATGACTTGTAGGTTTTAACGGTGATTTTATCAACATTCTCTATGTCGCCTATTGCTTGATAACTTAAATTCAAATAGTTATTGAGAATTGGCAGCTCTCTATGCCGCAGATATATTTTTGTTATTTCTTGTATTGCTTTTTGGGGATCACTCTGCGTGTATTCTTGAATTTGTGTAACTTTTTTTCTTAATGACTTTGGTGTCATTTTTGTCCATTTTGTCTCAATACCCTCATATGTGATCTTGAGTTCCTTTACTTCAAGTTTTTTCTGAGGTGAATGCTGTTTCATTGGAATGTTTTTTGGTAGGTGGCTGTTTGTAAGAGGAAATCGTGGGGGGACCCCTTGTTGCTCAAAGAGCAAAGCATGACCTGAGATAAATTTATTTCACATAAGATCCATTATGCGACGTTGCGCTATTCCATAAGGCTAAACGTTGAACTAGCCCACCGCACCAACAGCTTTCGTGGAAACGCCTCCCGTTCTCACAATCGGGTTGTGCGACTGGTTATGAAAGCATATGTTCCAACCTTAGATGGTTGAAATTTATAGCGTTATATCCTAATCTCAAGATTTCGCTGTACAAATCAAAATCAACTGTTAATACATAATCAACACGCTTAGCCTTTACAGTTATTGCGGAGTCTGCAACTCCCAAGCGACTGAAACATTCCTGCTTGAAAACGATAGTTTTCTCAATATGCGATTCTTTGAATTGGGATACGCTTTCATTCAAGAACGCCATTAACTTATTGTTTCTGTTGGCTCTATTTTGTTTTAACAAATTAGATACCTCTGCCAAACAGTGTGAAGTAACCCATATTACTCGGCAATGAGCAATACTCTTTTTAAGCAAAGCAAAATCTTCTTTCGTAAAATTACTTGTTCTCTTATGGTTTTCGATGAGGTTTTCATCATAAAGCCCTACAACCAAAAGCAATAGCAAATTTGTATCTAATAAAACGCTACTCACTTCTGGGTTCTCTTATTTTAATTGATGCCACTTTCTCAGTTTCATTATTAATTTTTATTACTTTGTATTGCCGTTTTGGATTCAGAGATTGCAAAGTTGCTAGCACAGTTTGCGCGGGATGATCCCATGGACGAGAAAAACCCACTGTAATTTCCCAGACGTTTTCATCTTCATTCAAAAACACTTCTTCCAAGCCGATATTTTCAGGTTTCTCCGCTTGAAATATTTCTACTACATATTCTATAGCTTTTTTTACTGCATCTCTTACATCCATATATTTTTCTCCATTTCATAACAATTAATTATCAAGCGATCTTCCCTCATTATAGCCGATATCAGGTATAGTAAACTAGGGACATCCCCCAATTAAATACCAGAGATTTCAATTTACCAAAGATACATGTTGAATTGAAAAAGTCAATAAAAAGTACTCATGGCGGTATCACAAGGCAAAATTAAATCGCGCAGTGATGCGGGTTACAGGCGTCCCGGATACGGCAGGTGATATCGAATTTTCTATACTACGATATAAGATTCCTGATATCCCGCCAAGAGCTGACGCTCGGGAGTTGGTGGCGGTTATGGTTCCAGGGTTGATGGAAAACAAAGGGTTGGATTCCTGCTTTACTCAGCTGGACACAGGTTTCGGCGCGGTCATCAATAAAGAATTGTAAACCTTGCTCATGGATATGCTGTGATTTGCCATCATGGGCTCCCATAGCGGTCACCTTGATAGCCTTGCAGGTTGATGCCGGAAAAAAGGCGTCAAACCAATCATGGACCGGAGCAGCAAGGGGGCGGGCCGTGATCACAGAAATTGTGCTCAACTCCGCCAATTCACCAAGGACTTCGACGGCATCCTGCATCGGCTGGAGGCCGGTTCCTACGGAATCAAGGAGAACCTTGGTGAAAATGGCATCAGCCTCTGTACGATCAAGGGAGAGGCATTGCTCCACCTCGAAGTTTACAATATCCTCGCGACGGAGGTCGCAGAGGCCGTAGTCTTCACAGGCCAGTCGTAAAAAAATTTCAGTTGTATCTGCAATAACCCCGTCGAAATCAAAGCCGACCAAGGCCGGATTGATTTTGACGGGGAAATTCACGGTGTTTTTCAATGCGTTCATTGCATAAAGCAGCAAGAGAATATGTCGGATGTCGGGATTACTTGTTCGACTTCTTCCGAGATCCCTGAAGAGTTTCTTCGTTGATCCGTTGAATTCTCTCGGCCAATTCCTCGCTCACTGCTATGCGCCCTTCCAGGACACAGCCTTTCCGGGACGGGACGCATTCACCGGACAATCGTTTGCAGTTCCCGTTTTCCAGATTATAGTTTTTGCAATGAAAGGTCATGCTCCCTTCCTGTCGCTTTGGATATCATAATGGGATATCATTAAGGTTTACAGGGGTTACGAAAAACGCTAACAGGCCGTTTATTCAAGAACCTTTGCTTCCTCAATTATTGCCGCATACCGATAACCTGCTCCGAAGTCTTTGTCCTTATGCAGGATTCCTTCAAGAGTGACAACAGCGCCTTTTTC
>JBATKL010000310.1:0-7205 GCA_049669385.1 Candidatus Electrothrix sp.
CAGTGAGCACGCCTTGGTTAAAGGTCGCTTTAATGGTTTCCTGGTCAGCGTCTTCCGGTAATGAGAGCACGCGCTGAAAAGAGCCGTAGAAACGTTCCTGCCGGTAGTAGTCTTTCTTCTCTTCTTCATTTTTTTGTTTTTTCTCGCCGCGAATGGTCATGATATTATTTGCGACTTCGATCTTGATGTCGTCCTTTTCTGCACCAGGTACTTCTACGGTGACGGTATATTCCTTATCGCTTGCAGCAAGATCCGTCATAGGCTTGAGCATGCCGCCAGCGCTGCGCGTAAAGGGGCTGTCAAAGTTAAAAGAGGGAAATCCAAAATCGTGAAACGTCCGATCAAAAAGCCGGTTCACCTCACGATGAAAGTCCCGCAGCGGACCGGCAAAGTCCTTTTGATCTTCTTCGGCGTCATTCCGTTGTATCGGAACCTTGTCGCCGCTTTTTTCCTCTGTCTCCTGGCTCGGCTTGGCACTTTTCAATTCCTGGGTGATCACGTCTGGAGAATTTGCCGACCCTGCGGCATAACTCAGCGGCGTAATTGGTAAGATGAGGTGAAGTGCCGTTATTCCTGTAAATATCAATGCTTTTGTGTGCATTCGGCCATTCATTACTGAACCTCCAGAATAAAAAATAATATGAGATGTAACGGATTCCATCAGATGAAATCCGTTACATATATCTCCTGTGTGCACGCACGGTGTAAGAGTTTTTAGTGAACTTTTACTTCAATCTGCTTCGGTTTTGCCTGCTCTATTTTGGTCAGTGTTAGGCTGAGCACCCCGTTTTTGCAGGTCGCTTCCACTTTATCTACATCCACATCCTGTGGCAGGGTGAAGTGTCTGACAAAAGAACCGTATCTGCATTCGGTTCTGTGTACCTTCTTGTCCTGGTCATCATTCTTCTTTTCCCCTTTAACAGTTAGGATACGGTTGTCGATAGCCACCTGTACATCATCTTTTTCCACACCCGGAAGTTCGACTTTTAAAACAAACTCGTTGTCTCTTTCAAGGATGTCAACTACAGGTGCCCAGTCTCCTGTTTCAAGAGGACCGTTGTCTTCCGTTGTCGCTTTCCTTCTTGCAGGCATTGTGTAGGTATTCAACAATGCTTCCATCTCACGAAAAGGATCCCAAATGCTGACGTTCATAATACCCTCCTTATTTGTCTTTTGAAGAATAAAATATTGCCTTTTTCTTTATTTATCATCTTGTATGGATGATATACTCATTTTCCTGATGAAATGGTAAGTTCGAGTCTTTTTATGTCAAGAGGTCTTTTTTATTTTTTTTTCTTAATAAGAATTGACATCTTTTTTTTATTATACCATATCGTATATACGATATTTATTTTTTGTAGCATGAAAAGGCTCGATTCCCTTTATGGATGAATAAATAATTACGAAGAGTGGTGTCGTCAAGACAGAAAAAGAAAAAAACGCAATATGTACATCACAGGTATCATGAATAAGGGTGGAAGGTCGTATTAACGGAAGGTTGGGAGCTGGATTGAGGGATAGGGCAAAAGGTCAGTCCCCCTATTGACACTACCGAGGTTTACAATTATACTTCCAATTATATTTTATTCTGAAGCTACGGAGGATCATTATGGGACAGGTAACAATATATCTGGATAACGAAACTGAAGATAAGCTGAAAAAAGCTGCCAAATCGAGCCAGCTATCTGTAAGCAGATTAGTTGCTGACATGATCAAAAAGCATGTTAGGACCGAGTGGCCCCAACATGTTGTTGAACTGGTAGGTAGCTGGAAAGAAAGTTTTCCTTCTGTTGAAGAGCTACGCTCCAGTAATGGTAAGGATTCTCCCAGGGAAAAGCTGTAGCCATGTACTTGCTCGATACCAATACGCTGATTTATTTCTTTAAGGGCATGGGCCGGGTTGCTGAAAATCTCTTGTCTAGGTCGCCAAAAGAAATCGCTGTCCCTTCCGTTGTCTTGTTTGAATTGGAAGTGGGTATTGCCAAATCAGACCGTCCTGAAAAAAGACAACAACAGTTGAGTTCGTTGACTTCGGTTGTCAGCACAATTCCTTTTACATATAAAGAGGCCAAAACCGCAGCAATTATTCGGGCAAAACTAGAAAAGGCGGGCACTCCCATAGGGCCGTATGATACATTAATTGCGGGCACTGCCTTATGTGCCAATTGTGTTCTAGTAACAAATAATACGAAAGAATTTTCGAGAGTTGAAAATTTGCGGCTTGAAGATTGGTTTTGATAGGGGAGTTTCCGCTGCCCATACAAGGAAAGAAAAATGCTGAAAAACGAACTTGATGTCACTCTGCACAAAGCAGAGACTCTGAAAGAAAAGCCGGATCAGAATCAACTAGGATTCGGCAAACATTTTACCGACCACATGCTCACCATGCGCTGGAACAAGGAGCATGGCTGGCATGATGCGGAAATCAGGCCTTACGGTAATTTTAGCCTTGATCCCGCCGCAATGGTCCTGCATTACAGTCAGGAGATCTTTGAGGGGCTCAAAGCCTATCGAGAAGCAGACGGTTCTGTGCTCCTGTTCCGGCCTATGGATAACCTCAACCGCTTTAATGATTCTGCGGCTCGTATGTGCATGCCCCGTATCCCGGCAGAGAAGGTGCTGCAAGCCATGAAGGGTCTGATTTACCTGGATCGCGAGTGGATACCCCAGACCGAAGGAGCTTCCCTGTACATCCGGCCTGCCATGATCGCCAGTGAAGCAGCTCTAGGCGTTCGCCCTGCCAATGAGTATTTATTTTTTGTCATTTGCTGCCCGGTTGGCGCTTATTATGCCGAAGGATTCAGTCCGACCAAGATCTATGTTGAAGACGAATACGTTCGAGCTGTCCCAGGAGGGGTGGGCAATGTCAAGACCGGGGGAAATTATGCAGCCTCTATCAAGGCCCATACCACCTCCCAGCAGAAGGGCTATACCCAGGTTCTCTGGCTGGATGCGGTTGAGCGTAAATACATAGAAGAAGTGGGCACCTCGAATATCTTTTTTATTATGAACGATGAACTGGTCACCCCGCCTCTGGGTGGTACTATTTTGCCCGGTATTACCCGCGATACGGTCTTGCAGCTGGCGGCGGATTGGGATATTCCCACCAGTGAACGTCGGATTACCATTGATGAGGTTAGAGCCGCTGCTCAGGACGGCTCATTGACCGAGGCTTTTGGTTCGGGCACAGCAGCGGTGATTTCGCCCATTGGCGAGTTCGGATATAAGGGGGAGACCATTATGATCAATAACGGTAAAACCGGCCCGCTTGCCCAACGCTTTTTTGACGGGATTCAGCAAGTGCAGCGCGGGGCAACCCCGGACCCGCATGGCTGGATTGTTCGAGTGAAATAAGCCTCTTTTTTTCCTTCTTTTTTTATTTCAAACAATTGAGGGATATTTTTTTTTCTCTTTGTCCCTTGATTTTTCAAAATCCATCCCTATTGTTTCTCGGACCAAAATGACAGAAGCTGAATATATACGGCTTCTGTTTCGGAAACCACATAAAGCCGGACAGGATACATCAGTGTCGTCCGGCTTTGATATGAAATAAAACAACAAATTAAGTAACAGGAGGATTTATCCATGAACATTCGTCCACTGAATGACCGTATTCTGGTTAAGCGACTGGAGGAAGAAACACAAACAGCAGGCGGTATCATCATTCCTGATTCTGCTAAAGAAAAACCTGCTGAAGGCGAGATCATTGCTGTAGGTCCGGGCAAGATGAATGATGCTGGTCAGCGTTCTGCTATGGACGTTAAAGCCGGTGACCGGGTGCTGTTTTCCAAGTATGGCGGCACGGATGTGAAATTTGATGGCCAAGACTACCTGATCATGCGCGAAGACGATATCCTCGGCGTGCTTGCAGCATAAGTTTTTTCGGCATCAACCTGTTCTTATTCAGACGTTAAAAGATATTTAAGGAGTTAGAGTACAATGTCCAAAGAATTATATTATAGCGGCAAAGCCCGCGAGGCTATGCTTATCGGTGTCAATTGCCTGGCCGATGCAGTAAAAGTTACCCTCGGACCGAAGGGACGTAATGTTCTGATTGAAAAATCTTTCGGCGCACCGGTTATCACCAAAGACGGTGTAACTGTTGCTAAAGAGATTGATATCAAAGATAAGTTTCAGAACATGGGCGCTCAGATGGTCAAAGAGGTTGCTTCTAAGACCTCTGATGTTGCCGGTGACGGAACCACTACTGCAACTGTTTTGGCCCAGGCTATTTACCGTGAAGGCGCTAAGATGGTTGCTGCTGGCTCCAATCCTATGGAGATCAAGCGCGGTATCGACGCATCTGTTGCAACAGTTGTTGCTGAGCTGGCCAAGATTTCGCAGCCCACCAAGGAGCAGAGTGAGATTGCTCAGGTAGGTACCATTTCTGCCAACAACGACGCCACCATCGGTAAGATCATCGCCGAGGCTATGGATAAAGTGGGTAAGGAAGGTGTTATCACGGTTGAAGAAGCGAAATCTATGGAAACCACCCTTGACGTTGTTGAGGGGATGCAGTTTGATCGCGGCTACCTTTCTCCGTACTTTGTGACCGATCCAGATCGCATGGAAGTCAACATGGAAGATCCGCTGATCCTGATCAACGAGAAAAAAATCTCCAGCATGAAGGACTTGCTGCCTATCCTTGAGGCTGTTGCCAAAATGGGTAAGCCGCTGTTCATCATTGCAGAAGATGTTGACGGCGAAGCACTGGCTACCTTGGTTGTCAACAAGCTGCGCGGTACCCTGAACATCGCTGCTGTTAAGGCTCCGGGTTTTGGTGATCGTCGTAAGGCTATGCTGGAAGATATCGCTATCCTCACCGGTGGACAGGTTATTACTGAAGATCTGGGCATCAAGCTGGAGAACATCACAGTTAACGATCTCGGAACTGCTAAGCGTATTGTTGTTGATAAAGACAATACCACCGTTATTGACGGTGCTGGTGATAAGGAAAAATTGGCTGCACGGGTTAAGCAGATCCGTACCCAGGCTGAGGATTCCACCTCTGACTATGATCGTGAGAAGCTCCAGGAACGTCTGGCTAAGCTGATCGGCGGTGTTGCTGTCATCAATGTCGGTGCTGCCACCGAGATTGAAATGAAAGAGAAAAAAGCCCGTGTTGAGGATGCACTCAACGCTACCCGCGCTGCTGTGGAAGAGGGTGTTGTTCCTGGTGGCGGTGTTGCCTTCCTGCGCTGCATCAAGGCTCTTGACGCAATGAAGCTTGAAGGTGAGCAGGATCTCGGTCGTCAGATCATCAGACGCGCTCTGGAAGAGCCGGTTCGTCAGATCGCTTCTAACTGCGGTTGTGAAGGCTCTGTTATTGTCGAGAAGGTCAAGAGTCTGGAAGGTGCCTTTGGTTTTAACGCTGCCCTTGAAGAGTACGGCGATCTGATCGCTGCCGGTGTTATTGATCCGACCAAGGTTACTCGCACAGCTCTGCAGAATGCCGCTTCAGTTTCCGGTATGCTGTTGACCACCGAGTGCATGATTGCTGATGAGCCGGAAAAGGATGATGCTGGTGCTGGCATGGGCGCTATGGGTGGTGGAATGGGCGGAATGGGTGGAATGGGCGGAATGGGCGGAATGATGTAACGTCGCCCCCCCCCTGATTGACCTGTTCAATCAGTCCGTAGGAGGTTTACGGGCTCAGCGGCATTACCCGCTTGGGTAATGCCGCATTGTTTTATGCATTATTTTTTACGAATAGTATTTTTTGCTTGACAAATAGGGAAAAATAAGGCAATATATCCTGCCTGAAACGATATGCATTTGCATGTTCGGCGATGTAGCTCAGCTGGTTAGAGCGCACGGCTCATATCCGTGGTGTCCGGGGTTCAAGTCCCTGCATCGCCACCACAAAACAATCCGGTGTATACCGGTTTATAATATAACCCCGATTCCTGACGAGGAATTCGGGGTTTTTTTATGCGTATTTTGTTCGAGTGGCTAACACGATCCTAACAGGAACTTGATTGTCCGCCCCGGCCTTGAAAGACCGGGCTCTTTTCGGCAGCCCCTTCATTCATTTTGGTTTTTCTTTGGTCGCCCCGCCTTACCAGGAGTCACCCGGCGGCCAAGCATTATACTTATTTCATTATTAAATCGATCATCGCCAAGGGAAAACCCACCATTGGTGGCTTTTCGTATCTTGTCAAGTTCCACGGTGTCCAGTTCGTGACGAAATAATTCCTGATAGGCTCCTCGCCTTTCTTTTTTTGTATCCCCTAATTTTTTATATAAAGGATGTGGCTTGATCAGGCCAGACTTATCGCCTTGGGCGTTGATGCCGTAGCTTGACCATTGGTATTCACCAGGATGCTCCACTATCCCGGAGCGGACCGGATTCATCTCAATATATTTTTGACAGGCAAAAAGGTAGATTTCTTCTTGGAGGATGCAGGAACGAAACCTGCCTTCCCAAAGAGTGCCGCTTCGTTGATAGGTCCGGTTAACGTACTGGACATAGCGTTGGCCGAGTCGTTTCATCAAATTGCCTGCGCTCCACGCTCTTTTCGGGGTGATCAGGAGGTGGACATGATTCTCCATTAAGACATACGCATGCACCGCGCATTTTGATTTTTTGCTGTATTCCTTGAGCCAATCAAGATAGAAGAGGTAGTCTTCATCGTCAAAGAAACAGGCTTGGCGATTATTGCCACGTTGGATGATATGAAGCGGGTTTCCTGGGATGATTATTCTTGGGCGTCTTGACATAGGAGGGGAGTAGTATGATAATGTATGATTACAAGATGATAAATATATTTTACTCGTTATTGATGAGCAGGAGCAGTAATGGTTTTTAGGTTGGCATAGCTTTTGGAATGGAGCTTGTTTTTTCGTACTTTTTGTATGATAGTCTTTATGAGGGTACTATATCCTATCACGCTTAAATGGCAAACAGAAAAAAGGTGGTCTGTCCCTTGTTGACCTTGTTGATCAAAGGAAGCAGACGCGGGGAGGGCGTGTCATAGTTGATGACAGGAAAGGAGAGACTGGCTATTCTTTTTCCTGAGCCAGTCTTTGTTTATTGGTTTATTTGCTCACCTGCTCATTTTGCTGGAACAGACTATTAAGCGCACAAATTATTATGCATGATTCCTCTTCCCCATCTTATCGACCTCTATCGAACGAATACCTGAAAACAGTCAGCCACAGTCCGGGCGTCTATCAGATGCTGGGAAAGAAAGAGGTGCTGTATG
>JBATKL010000311.1:0-2046 GCA_049669385.1 Candidatus Electrothrix sp.
GCCTGAATCTGTAAGCGCAGGGAGTTCAGGCGGATAAAACCGCCCGCATCAGCCTGATCATAAACCGCATCCTCCTCAAAGGTAGCATGGGCCTCGGAATACAACGAGTTGTCTGATTTACGGCCTACCGGGATACAATTACCCTTGTAGAGCTTCAGGCGGACCGTACCGTTCACGGTTTTTTGGCTCTCGTCCATGGTCTTCTGCAACAGCGCCATCTCCGGTGCAAACCAGAAACCGTTATAGATCAGCTTGGAGTATTCCGGTACCAAGCTGTCCCGGATGCGCAGGATCTCACGGTCCAGGGTGATAGTCTCCAGATCCCGATGAGCTGCCCGGAGGATGGTGCCGCCCGGTGTTTCATAGACCCCGCGTGATTTCATACCCACAAAGCGGTTTTCCACCATATCCAAACGACCGATACCGTTTTCTCCCCCCAGGCGGTTGAGCTCAGTGAGCAATTCCACTGGTCCCAGACGTTCACCGTTGATGGCGACCGGGTTGCCCTGCTCAAAATCCATCTCAATATAGGTCGGGACATCAGGAGCGTTTTCCGGGGACACGGACAGCTTGAACATACCCTCTTCCGGCTCATTCCAGGGATCCTCCAGGATGCCGCCTTCAAAACTGATATGGAGGAGGTTTTCGTCCGAGCTGTAGGGATTCTTCTTGGTCGTGGGAATGGGAATATTATGTTCCTTGGCAAAGGCGACCAGTTTTTTACGGGAATTGAGATCCCAAAAGCGCCAAGGCGCAATAATTTGCAATTTCGGGTTCAGGGCTAGGTAGCCCAGTTCAAAACGTACCTGATCGTTGCCCTTACCGGTGGCTCCGTGACTGACCGCATCCGCGCCTTCCTGCGCGGCAATACGGACCTGTTCTTTGGCAATAATCGGGCGGGCCAGTGAGGTACCAAGGAGGTAGGAGCCTTCATAAATGGCATTAGCACGAAAAGCCGGGAAAATATAATCACGGACATATTCCTCACGCAGGTCGGAGATGATTACTTTTTCCGCACCGGTGGCCATGCCCTTTTCCCGGACAGCGTCCCAGTTTTCGTGCTGGCCAACATCAGCAGCGTAGGCGATGATGGGGCATTCGTATTCTTCTGCCAGCCATTTAAGAATGACTGAGGTGTCTAGGCCGCCTGAGTAGGCGAGTACTATTTTATTTACACTCATGATGTTTGTTTTTTATTGTTTTGTATAAAAGGGGATCTGGATGTTGAGTCGGGCAGGCGGTAGGAGCACGGCGCGCCGTGCCCCTACAAGGACGTTGGCCCTCGTGTTGATGCCTGTTCACACCATCCCGTTAATCAAATATTCCAGGATGGCCTTATGCATGTGCATCTTGTTTTCCGCCTGATCAAAGGCCACACATTGTGAGCCTTCCAGTACCTCTTCAGTGATCTCTTCATCTCGATGGGCAGGCAGGCAATGCAGAACAACCGCATCATCAGCTGCGTGGGCGAGCAACGCTGCATTGAGCTGATAGGGTTGAAAAACAGCCAGTCGTTTTTTTGCCTCCTCTTCCTGGCCCATAGATGCCCAGACATCAACATTCACGACATCAGCGTTCTGTAGCGCCTCCGCAGGATCACGGAGCAGGATAATCGGCTTTTTCGCCTGCTGTTGCGCTGCTTTGAGGATTGCTGGGTCAGGATCATACCCTGCCGGGCAGGCAAGGGTCAAAGAAAAACCGAGCACAGAGGCTGCCTGGATCCAGGAATTGGCCATATTATTGCCATCTCCGATCCAGACGACCTTTAACGCGCTCGGATCGCCTTTTTGCTCAATCACTGTCATGATATCGCTGAGAATCTGACAGGGATGATGTCTGTCGGTCAGCGCATTAATCACCGGGATGGCAGAAAAATGAGCCAGCTCTTCCACTACTTCTTGGCCAAAGGTCCTAATCACAAGGGCATCGACGTAACGGGCCAGCACTCGTGCGGTATCTTTGAGGGGTTCCCCTCTTCCCAACTGGCTTTCCTTGGCCGACATAAAGATAACTTGACCGCCCATCTCATACATAGCCGCTTCAAAG
>JBATKL010000312.1:0-1561 GCA_049669385.1 Candidatus Electrothrix sp.
GCCCTGACCTGCGCAATCCCTTCGGCCCGTTTTTCCTCCATACCGGGCTTCCCTTCCTTTTTCTTACTGTATTTCAGCTCAAAGAGAAACTGATATCGCACCTCAATGGGGTTGCGCTCCAGCAGGAGGATATCCGGGTAACGGTTGTTCACCTCGCCCTCGCTCTGAATAAAATAGACCTCGGACTGATACAGCAGGGTCAGGATCACGGCCTTGATGTGCTTTTCATCCATGCGCATGAAATCACGGTTGGAAAACAGGGCCAGCACCCTGCCGATTTCCTCAATCAGTGGCTTGATATTATTATGAAGGGCCAGTTCGGCCACAGCGTTTTCAACAGCGCGGCTTGAAACCGTGATCCGGCTGCGCTGTTCAATCTCCGCTCTGAAATAATCATAATACAGCTTCTGAATAACATAATTCGGTACTTTGTAGCGGTACTGACTGAGCACGGTGCCGCTGAGGGTGATAAAACCCATGTAGAGGAGCAGACTGATGAAGTCGTTGCGTTCAAAGGGCTTGTTCATGTCCAGGTCAAGTTTCCCCTTATGCCGTCCGATGATTTCGCCGTTGACGATCAGCTCCTCAAGGGTCTGGAAATTGCTCTCCCGGTCGCCGACTCCGAAGAGCCGCATGATTTTGCCGTAATCCGAGGCGATATTATCGTCCAGCATCTGCTCTGGCCAGCGACATTCTGCTGTATCAAAACTGTCGATGAAATACAGTACCATATCGGGGTTAAAGATCTTCTCATCGGCACGACTGCTGAACAGGTAACCGTTATACCAGTTTCCGAGGATCCGCATCATTTCTGGAGCGTCGAGTCCGCAGGCATCAACAAGTGGCCGGGTCAACTTTTCTACTTCCTGACGAGTAAACCCCATGGCCTGATTAAATTCCTTATCAAAGGAAAGATTTTTGCCGATATTAAAGCCGCTGGTCATGCTGTCCAGGGTGATGGAGGTCACACCGGTGATGAAGAGGCGATCCACTGTTCCCCGGCCTGCCGCGATTTTGATCGTCTCATAAAAGGCCCGGACAACGCCTCCCTTGCCGATGATTTCCGTGAACATTTCCAGACTCTCACCGAGAACGGCATTAGCGAAATGGTCGTACTCGTCAATGAGCAGATATATTTTTTTTCCCCGACAGAGGCGAAACAGACAGTCCACTTTTTCCTGCGGACTTTCTTTGGCCCTAATCTCGGCGGCGGCCTCAGGCCCGTAATCATATCGCTCCAGAAAATCAAGCAGACAGGTTTCGACCCTGCCGGTAAAATTGTGGAGAACGGTTGCAACGTCGCCGGTGGCTATCCCGCTGAAATCAAAGGCGAGGATCTGATAGCTATTGTGCAGCGGGGTGGGATTTTTCCCTACGGAAAGATGGCCGAAAAGCCCATCAAATTCTTCTTTAAAGCTGATATCATAATAACACCAAAGACTTGAGACGAAGAGACTCTTGCCGAAGCGGCGAGGACGGAGCAGGATGTTGTAGCTGCCGCTTTCTTCCAAGGCTGCGATATACTCAGTTTTGTCGATATAGAGAAAACCCTGAGTGATAA
>JBATKL010000313.1:0-3558 GCA_049669385.1 Candidatus Electrothrix sp.
CAAACATGAAGTAGACATGCTCAGGCGGCTCCTCAAGGGTCTTGAGCAGGGCATTGAAGGCCTCGGTGGTGAGCATATGGACTTCATCAATGATGATGATCTTGAACTTCGAGCTGGTGGGCATGAAACGGATGTTTTCTTTCAGCTCGCGGATCTCCTGAATACCCCGGTTGGAGGCACCGTCCACCTCGTGTAGATCAACCGAACTGCCAGCCATGATCTCTTTACAGGAACGGCATTCATTACAGGGCTCGGGCGGTGGCCCCTGTTCGCAGTTTATGGCCTTGGCCATGATGCGGGCAAGGGTGGTTTTACCGGTACCGCGTACCCCGCTGAAGATCAGGGCATGGGGTACCCGATTCTGCAATAATCCGTTTTGCAGGGTACGAACAATGGGTTTCTGGCCGACGACCTGAGCAAAAGTCTGGGGTCGGGATTTTCTGGCTAGGACGAGGTAGGACACGGCAGCTTCTTTTTATAATTAATTTTCGAGGTGTCAGTCGTTTTTACGCGCTATTTTTTACGATGGATATCATCATGACAAACTGTGCAAAGCGTCACAAGGTTATCTTCCGTATTTTCTCCGCCTTCCGCATGTGTTTTTTGGTGGTGGAGCTCCAGATGACGAGGGTCGGATCGGTTCCATTCGTCATGCGACCATGTGCAAACAGTGCATTTATAATCGTCCCTCCGAAGGACATTGCATTTTACAGGATCAGGAATACGGCGGTCGTGTTCGGGACTTTGGCGATCAGCTTCCAGCAGGTAAACTCCGACTTCGAGATCTGGTCGCCCTGTATTTTTAGTGACAATTGGCCAGCCGTACTCAGTGCGCAACTCTCTGACCCTTCTCGCCCACTCCGATTTGTCCCGTGCAAGATACTTCAATTCCTCGCCGGTTATTTTCTGACCAACATTCTTCCTGAAATACTTCAACAGCTTGTCACGGACAGAAATATTTTCCCTGCGTATCTCGTTTGCTAAATTCCAACGATGAGCAGCATCTCTATCCTGTTCATCAGAAAGCAATATATAGTCGGAAGGCCCCATAACCGCCGCATCAATATGTGCAAAATCGAACTCATTCTCTTCTGCCATCTGTGCCGCTGTCAGGCCACTCGCTATCGACCAGCCGAATTGAACTCTCAGCTCACGAATTCTTCGAGCATACTCCTGAATACCTGAGACAACAAGCAGTTCATCTCCGCTGATTACCACCCCCTGATATTTCAAGAAATAATGCAGTATCCTATCGCGGGCACTACGGGCTTCAGCAGTAGAAATCAAAGATTTCCCTAAGTCGCGCAACTGATGATAACATGGAATAAGGGAAAGTACCTTCTGCCGTAAATTATCAGACTTCAGCTCATCTTCAAAGTCTATCAACAATTCCAGCAGCTGTTTTCTTATTGCTTCCGATTTCATATGTCAGCCCTGCTTTCCAGCAACACTCTGACAATATCCGCCACCCTTGCCGCAAGCAGAGGAGGGACAGCGTTGCCGATCTGTTTAGCAATTTCAATTTTCGACCCGGTAAAACGAAAGCTATCCGGAAAACTTTGAAACCGTGCGGCTTCTCTATGGGTAATCGGACGATGCTGTTCCGGGTGCAGATAACGACCTTTTTCAGGTTTAAAAAATTCTGTTCGTATAGTCACCGAAGGCCGATCCCACCAAAGTCGGCCAAACAAATCTGTCCCGCCGGATTTTTTTCTGATCCAACATTGAGGAGTCAATTCAGGAGCAACTCGTTGTAAATCAAAACGATTCATTCCTTCTTCTGGAATAGCCCTGTATCTTTTTCGGCTAAGTTCTGTAGGATTCCTTCCAAAGTGCAGGTCAAGCGGAGGTGCTGTTTCTCTGATTTCTGTCCCTTCAGGGGGTGGGAGATCCTGAATCGCATCTCGTACCGTTTTCCTCTGTTGCGAAGAAGATAAAAACTCCTGCTTCTCAAACGGCAACAACAGCTGTTTACTCTTTCCGTTCGGGTTAAAATGAGTTTTTCGGGGAGGAAACAAGATTGAGGGATCTGTAAAAGTACAGCCGATGATAAAAGCCCTGGTACGGGTTTGCGGAACTCCGTAGTCAGCAGCCGTCAGTTTTTCCTGATGGACTTTAAAACCGAGTGACTCTGCCATTTCGACAATTTCTCCATGTTCGGATGTACCAAGCAGTTGCGGTACGTTTTCCATAACAAAGACTGAGGCTCCGCATTGCTCAACAACTTGAAGGAAAGGACGCCAGAGTTCTTTCCGAGGATCGTCAGCGCGTTTCTTATTGAGCAAACTGAATCCCTGGCAAGGAGGGCCTCCTATCACCACGTCGGCACGGGGAAGAGTGATCTGCTTATCCTTTAGTATCGCTACAAGATCACCGGCAATGCAGTGTTTCCCGAAATTTTCATTATATGTATCAACACAGAACGTATTGACATCATTGGCCCATACAGACTGAAAGGGCTGTCCAAAAGACTCAGAAAATCCTAAAGACATTCCGCCAGCTCCGGCGAATAAATCAATCAGACGGTAACGGTGTGAGGATTTAGGCGGGACTTTGGAGCAACGTGCGATATAACCACGTTCGTCTTCGCGTAACAACAACGTGGAGTCAATACAGTTCGAACTCACAGAACGATACATAAAAAAAGATGGTGAGCGTTACAACGGAAAAAGTATAACGGCTTCTCTCCGGTGAGCTTTGATGAGATAAAAATCACGTCGAGAAGACAGTACCATCTCTGTGAAAATTTGTCTTGCCTGTTCCAACCCCCTCCCTTGATCGAAAGGGAGGGGGATTGCATCACGGAACTTCTTTATCGATACTGAGTTACGTAATGTATAACCTTCGATCAGTTCTCGGTTTCAGTCTCGGTTTCAGTATCGCCCTCGTCTTCGTCCTTGTCCTCGTCCAACATATCTTCCATGTTATGCGTTTGAGCATTCTGCACGGCCTGGGATTGCTTAGCCTTATCCAAAGGCTTATTGATATACTCTACGGCCTTGCCCGCGACCTTATCGGAGGCTTGTTCCACCATCCCTTTTTCCTCTTTCTCACCCGAACACCCGGCCAAAAGAACCAGGGTGCCAAGCAGTAACGCACCGACCACTGAAATCCAATTTCTTTTGTTCATGGTATATTCTCCTGTTGAATTTTAGCCGATCCCTTTCAATTTTTCCTGAACAGTCGGAAAAAGGCTCATATCCGTATGAGGAAGAAAGAGGGCAGCCATATAATGCTGCATAAATTCAGAGTTCTCGGACAGTTCTATGTTCGTCATAAGCTGCCGGACCGCAAGACGTTCTTGAAAGCGGTTTACATCGGAAAGACTGATCTGGCAACCCAGCATAGAGGCATTGCCGATATAATAGAAACTTTTTCGATCCACATCCGGCAAGAGACCGATACAGATGGCCCGCTCTAGGTCAATGTACGCCCCGAAGTTCCCGGCCATAATGACTCTATCCAGATCAGCAAAACTGAGCCCGACTGACTCCAGCAGGGTCTGATAGCCTGCGTACATAGCTCCCTTGGCCCGCATCAGGTTATCCAGATCCACCT
>JBATKL010000314.1:0-10466 GCA_049669385.1 Candidatus Electrothrix sp.
GGTGATGGAGGACTAATCAACAGAATTCGTTATAATCAGCAAAATTTTACAGGATGAAAGAAAGACTCCGCAAAGACTCTGCGTCCTTGCGGAGTGAAAAAACAGTATTATCGAGCTGTTAATTACTCGGAGCCCCTAGACTGTACCATCTTGTTTGCGGGCGTCTTCTGTTCGATTTCAGAGAGAGGAAGCAGGGAAGAAACAGCAACTTTTCTTTTATTTTTCAGTGCAGTTACCTTGTCCTCAATCTCATCTCTCCCCCTATCCGTATACGCCTTCCTGGATCTTGAATATTCCGGAGAGAGCACAGCCGGGACAGCTCCTCCTGCTTCAACACGATGACTTTCCAGAGCGCCCATCTCATCAGCAAGGCCACCCTCCCCTGTTTCTTTCTGCTCAGGCAACAGGGCGAAATCTAAATCTGTCAGCTGCCGAGAATGACGTAAGCGGGCCAACACCTTTCCCTGTCGATCACGCAGGCTCAGGATATCACCTTTAATGGTATATCTTCGGGTGTGATCCAAGGCCTGTAAAAAGGCGTATTCCACTTCCATACCAACAGGGCAGGCCATACGAGTCGCCGCGACCCGACTAAAGACGAAATCATTATCAGCAAAAAGCCAGCTGCCGGTAAAATTATTGCACCCGGCAGAACCCTGAATCAGCTGCTCACCGCTTTGAACCTTGAGAAAAGGCGGTTTACTCACGCTCTCCAGCTCCAGCGGCTCTCCGTCCACCTCTGTCAAATACCATCGGTTATCAGTAATCGTCGCTATACGGCGGTCTTTACCGTCACAGGAACGATAAGGATCAACACTGACCGAACGCACCGGAATCAGACGATCCCCTCTGCCGGATCGAGAGGAAAAGCGGACATCCAGAGTAACAAAAAGCGATTCCGCCCGACCATGCAGGATATTCCGGTATGCTTGCTCGGCTTCAGCAGCCCTGTTTTGAGTGGTAAAAAGCGGAAAACTCACCCCGCTCAAACAGTCCTGGAAAATCCCACGACCACGTTTACGCTTGTACATCCCCTGCATACGAACCACACCCTTATAGGTTGGTTCTGTTTTGGCCAAGGTGAAGTCATACCGCGCAAGGAAGGGCATTGTTCCGCCTGAGGCCTTGGTCAGCTTCAGGGTCTGTTTGCCTGTGACTTCCAAAATCCGAACAGCCTTGTCAGAGCTGGTCAACCGAACAGTCTTCTTTTTTGGATTATATCTCCATACGCCGGTTTCTGCCTGAACCGAAGCCTTACCGGAAATACTTTTCTCCATCTGCAAAAAATACAACCCATCAGGACGCAGGACCAACTCAAACGATGTCGGCGGATGTCGCTTCAGGGCCAGGTTCGCTTGAAAAACAGCAGGCAGGGGATGAATGAATGCTGCGGGACCGGCCTTCTGGATATGCTTCTGATGGGGAGCGCATCCTGCTAAGAACAGGACAAGGAGAGAAAAAAAGCGGAGATAGGTATGCATAGTCTTACGTTGTTAAAGGTTGATCATTTTTCCTGAGAGCAATTGCCAGCCTAGAGCCTAGCGTTAGCTGCGCAAAGCCTCTTTCACCGCTCTCCCGAGCTGATCAAGAGAGTATGGTTTCTTGATAAAACCTTTTGCTCCCAGCTTCAAGGCCGCCTTCACATCAGCGCTGCCGGAGAACCCACTGACAATGACAGCCTTCTGCTCTGGATATATTTTATTGATTTCTCGATAGGTCTCATAGCCGTTTATGCCCGGTTCCATCTGCATATCGATTACGATGAGATCAACCGGCTTGTCCAGAATATATTTGATCGCCAGCTCACCAGAGCAAACCGAGTCAACCGCATATCCGATGGAGAGGAGCATTCTGGCGGCAATATCCCGTAATTGCGGCTCATCATCTACAATCAGAATAGTCCCGCTCCGCTCAGCTATTTCTTCCTGCTGGCTGCTCTCCTCTATCACAACAGATTTTTCTTTTCTCACCGGAAAATAAATTTGAAAACAGGTTCCTTTCTCGTCGCTGGTAACAAATATTTTACTCTCATGATCCTGGACTGTATTCCAGACCACTGTCAGTCCCAGACCTGTGCCGCTTCGTCCCATCACCTTCTTGGTATAAAAGGGCTCAAAGATATGTTGCAGATATTTCTCTGGAATGCCTGAACCGGTATCTTCCACGCAGAGAACAATGTACTCTCCTTCAGCTATTTCATATTCCAAAGCCTTGGTCTCATCAACCTGCTTATTATGCGTGGTAATACGAATGACACCATTGCCGACAACAGCTTCGGCAGCATTGGTTATCAAATTCATGAGGCATTTTTTAATATGAATCGGGGAACAAAAGATGCCAGCCCGCGTCGCCTCAAGTCGATGCTCAAACAAAACTTCAGGATACAACGAGTTGAGTTTCTTATGTTCCGGCGAATCAAGGTATTCCCTTGCCAAGCAATTGAGGCTCCGAACCTCTTTGGCAACAGCGACACCACGAGCAACGGTGAGGAGATCTGCCACCACCATTGCCGCCCGTTGCCCAGACTCCCAAATAGCCTCAAGCGGTTCGCGAAGGGTACTCTTCTCAGGTAAGGTTTTGAGAAGCAATTCCGGATACCCTATAATTCCGGCCAGGATATTATTCAGGTCATGGGCCACACCACCGGCCATCAGGCCTATGGATTCCATTCGCTTGGACCGGTACACCTGTTCTTCCAGCTTCTTACGATTTCGCAAATCCTTCAGAACAAAGACAGCTCCGTGTAACTCTCCGGCCTCATTACGAAGGGGTGATGCAGAAGCAAGGACCGGAATTTTTTCATCGTATGCGTTATGCAAGGAAGTTTCCTGATTCTGCAAGGGCTCTGCTTGTTCGGCCACCACCAGCTGCTCCACCCAGGTCGTGCAGATTTCCTCTGTCAGGAATACATGCAATGGCTGACCAACCATCTCATCCTGCTCATAACCGACAAGAGACTGGCTCCCCTGATTGCAGATATCTATGCGGCCTTGGAGGTTGATGACAAAGATTGCGTCGCTCATAGAAAAAAGGATATTTTCCAGGTAATTCTTATTCTTTTCCAGTTCGACGGCTTTTTCTAAGGCGAGCTTTTGCTGGTGCAGCTGTAAAAAGAAATTCACCTTGCTGAGCAAAATCTTCGGCTCATAAGGCTTAATAATGAAATCAACCGCTCCAGAATCATACCCCTTAAAAACGTGGTAGTCGTCATGATAGACGGCTGATAAGAAGATAATAGGAAGGTTCTCTGTTTTTGGATCGCAACGAAGAAGTTCGGCTAATTCATAGCCGTCCATATCCGGCATCTGGACATCAAGTATTGCCAGCGCAAAATCATTATGCAGGGTTGCCTTGAGGGCATCATTACCGTACATTGCCTCAACAAACTCCACATCAAGGTCATCCAGAACCTTTCTCAAGGTGAACAGATTCTGTTCCTTATCATCAACGATAAGTATCTTTTGCATAAGAGATTCGTTCTAATTCGTTCTATTATGGTGCAGGCAAAAAAAGATCCGTCGACCAGAATCACCTTTTATTTTTTACGAAATACAAGAAGGCTACTTCTCAAGAAGTCAGCAAAATAAGAATACATGATCTGTTTATAATTTCAATTTAAAAGGAAATGATGGTGGGTCAACGGGAGCGTTGATAGATCCGTATTTTAAAAAAGATGTCTCTTGGAGCTACAGTCAGAAGGCGTCGCCGCTCGAAAACAAGGAAAGAATATCCTGTCGTTGAGCGGCATAACAGAAAAAGCCGAGGAGGTGAAAAAAAACGGCGGGGTTAGGTCGAGGTCAGCTGCAATGACCGGCATGACATGCTACCAAGATCATGCGTCAGATGAGGAGATGAAGTCACTGTCCGAATCATCACTGGAATTCTTCTCCGATTTATCATCCGATGTATCATTGAAACCATGATCTGCATCATCCTTGGTGGATCCCATGAGATTCAAAAAAGACTTAAAAACCGATTTCCTCGATTTTTCAGCAGAAACTCCAGTTGGATGAGTTGGACTACTTTCTGTTGTTGAGTCCTGAATAGATTCAGTAACAATCTTGTTCAGCTCTCCGTTATCAAGCCATATGCCGTTACAGTTCGGGCAATAATCGATTTCCACCCCTCTACGTATGGCTTTGCGAAGTTTCACATTTGTACAGCAGGGACAATGTTTTTCCATGATGTTCTCCTGACAGTTTATGTTCGACTCAACTCCTTGTAAGAAAGTTAAAAGTTACTCTGTTTCAGCTGCTGCATCAAGAAAATCCTGCTCAGTCAACTCAAAATCAGCATCATGGGCCTGATCCACCTTGAGAAGAATTGTCATATCCCCCTGATACGTCGGGTCAAAGTTAAATTTTCCTTCTTTATCGGTTTTTCCTTCCAGGATCTTTTCACCCTTATTATTCACAACAACCACAGTACCGTTCTGTACTTTCCTCCCGCCCATGAAAAAACCTTCTACATACACCTTATTATTTTCCACATAGCACCAGAGGGTGGTTGCATGGGCAAAGGCAGAAGAAGCAAAGGACAAAAAGAGCATGGTTGCGGCAAGCAGGAGAGCTGCTTGCCTCATTGGCTTTCTGATGGGTTGCATTGTAGACATGATGACATGAACTCCTTTTTTAAATAATCAGATAGAGGTATATGGAAATTGATGGGAGGTTGACTAGCCGCCCATCAATTTTTTTTATTTTCATTTGTTGTTGTCCCGACCCGGAGGGGCGGAACGAGGGAACGAGGGAAGGGGGAAAGGGGGGTTAGATTTCTCCCTGATTCGGCCCACTTTTGGACAGCAACGGACGAGACAGCAGAGCCCCGTAAAACAGCGCACTGGAAACCAGGGCAATAACTGCGCCGCTAGGCACTGGCAACAATCCAGACAACAGCAGCCCAGAGGCGGTACTGATCGTGGAAAAGATGATGCTGAGCCAAACAAACCAACGAAGATTAGGGGCAACCAGCTGGGCACCTGCCGCCGGGACCACAATAAGGACCAGGACAAGCAGAGCACCGATCAATTTCAGACTGGCCACCACCACAATGGTCATCAGGGTGACAAAGAGATACTCCAGAAACACCGGTGATAGGCCCCGTGCCTTGGCCAAGGTACGGTTGAAGCTGGCCAGCATGAATTGATTAAAATTAAACGCGAACAGAACCCCGACAACCAATGAGGCTATTGCCAGAACAATGAGATCCTGATCGTTGAGGGTGATCAGACTGCCGAAGAGAATACCCTCCACCTGATGGATATTGAACTGGCTGGTCACCACAATCATCAGGATGATACCAAGGCCCAGCACCTGAGCCAGCACAACCCCGATAATCGTATCATTGGCAAGCCGCGTCCGATTTTTAACAAAGGTCATCAGTAAGGCCACAATCAGGCAAAAGCCGTACAGTCCAGCATAGGTACCGTCCACTGGCTCACCGAGCAGCAACCCGATGGCAACGCCACTCATGGCTGCGTTGCCGATGGTCTGGGTAAAGAAAGAAAGCTTCTTGGTCACCACCACGGTACCGATAGCCCCGAGCAACGGACCAACAATCAAGGCGGCCAGCAGGCCGCGAATCATGAAGGTGTGCTCAAAGATTGAGGGTAAATACCCCTGGGTTGCCCAGTTTTTAAAAATATCGTAAATAAAGTCCATATCGTCCTGATAAGCCTTGAGGATAAATAAGCGTTACCACAGCTTATCATATAATACCCATCCCGGCCCCCTGGGCCGGGACAACAAAAAATAAAAGTTGGTCAGGCGATTCAAAGTAATCGCCCGGTACTTTCATAGAAATGTATATTGCTGCAGGAGATCGGAATGATTCAGTCCCTTGGTGGGACCGTCATAAAAGATCGTTCGGTTGACCGCTGTAACGGCATCACAAATACGAGAAATCATGTTCATACTATGACAGACCATGAGAATGGTGATCCCATGCTCCTCTTTCAAATTGATAAGCATTTCCTCAAAATGACGGATGCCGACCTCATCAATATTACTGGCAGGCTCATCAAGTAAAAGAAGCTCCGGCTTGGGTTTCAGGGCCTGAGCCAGCAGGACTCGACGAAACTCTCCTCCAGAAAGCTGCCCCACACACCGATCAATCAGATGTGCACAGTCTGTCGCGCTCAGGAGTTCCTCAATCTCTGCCCGCACTGCCCTCCGGCGACCAAAAAAAACAGGCGTTTTTTTCAGCATCAAAAAAAGAAAATCAAACACCGTGATCGGCACGGAATGATCAAACTCCAGAAATTGCGGCACATAGCCGACCCGGCTGCTTTCTCGGAAGAGGAAACGGATGGTGCCCTTATGGGGCATTCCACCCATGACGCTCCGCATCAGGGTGGTTTTTCCTGCCCCGTTGGGGCCGGTCAGGGCATGAATATGCCCTTTCCTGACCCGCAGGTTAACATCATCCAGGATTCGGTTCCCCCGAAGAGAAACCGAAAGATTATCTATTTCAAGCAGATTCTGCTTTTCAGTACTGCTCATTATTGATCCTTACCCGGCTGTTGCGGTATTGCAGGAGCCAGATTCTCCAGCACGTTTTGCTGCACACCCTGCACCTGTTGATTCATACGGCCCTTAATCTGCTGCTGCTGCATTTCCTGCTGCATTTCTGGCAGCGTTTCTTGCAGACTCCCCTGCATGGCTCCCTGCATCTGCGCCTTCGTGTCGATAAGCTGCTGATTCATTCGTTCGGACATTTGCTGCTGCTGCATTGTCGGTATGGAACCTTTAAGCTTTTCTTGCACAGCTTCCTGCATTCGCCTTGTCGTATCCTGAAGCTGCTGATTCATCCGCTCAGACATCTGCTGCTGCTGCATTGTCGGCACAGAACCTTGAAGTTGGCCCTGGACAGTGCCCTGCATCTGCTGAGAAGCATCATGCATCTGCTTAGACATGTTTTCAGGTATCTTACCCGACATTCCTCCCGGAACACCCCCAGAAATCCCGCCTCCTGACACCTCGGTCAAGGCCGCAACAATGGCATCGATATTGCTTTGCATAGCCTGCTCAAAAAACTCCTTTGAATAGGTCCCGTTAGAAATATGAGAAAGCGCATAGAGACGGCAACCGGTCTCCTTGTAAATAATATCTATGTATTTCTTTTCATAGTCTAGCTCACCGAACAGCACATTGACCTTAGCCCGCTTGATCCTTTTAATGGTATCCTGGAGCTGACGCGCACTGGGCTTGACCCCATGTCTCGGCTGAACCACAGCACTGACTTCAATCCCGAGTTCCTGAAAGAGATACGAATATCCATCATGCACTGTAGCGATACGCAAATTATTGAGATCAAGCATATCAATCCGCATTAACGCAGACTGGAGCATACTGCGCAGCTTCATAGAATACGCGCGAACATTTTTCACAAACACACCGGCCTGACTCGGACAGAGTCTGCCCAGTTTCCTGGCGATCATCTGCATCTGCTGAATCGCACCGGTTATGGAAATATAGGTATGGCTGTTGTACGAGACCTTTCCATCCTTCTCATCAAAGGCGTAATGCTTACCAAAGACGGGAATCAAGGGGAGTCCTTTACTGGTATCGATAACCACCAGTTTATCGTTTTCAATGGCTTTGAGCATCGGCTTGATGAACTCATCATGCCCTACCCCGTTAACAATGACCGCATCCAGATTTTCTAGCTTCTCCATATCCGAGGGTACGGGCTGATAAGCATGAGGATCCGAGCCCGGAGGGATTAATGAGGTCACATTCACCCCATCACCAACGATGTTTTTAACCCATGAATAATACGGGTGCAGAGAAGCCCCGATATTCAGAAGACATTTTTCTTCCTGAGCATATGCTTGCATCGAAAAGAAAACAAGGCAGAAAATCAGACTAAAGACGAGCACGAATTGAGGGCGTAATACTTTTTTCATGTGGTACCTGTATATTTTTTAATAACACCCATCCTGCCCCTCTGGGGCGGGACAACAAAGCATGAAAGCGTGTCGGGCGACGCCAAGGAGTCGCCGGTACTTTCATATAAAAAATTCACCAAAGAAGAGGCGGGGTCAGCTGCCGGAGGATTCAGTAACTTTTCCGTTAACAGCAGCGTTGCCGCTGACAACCCATTTCCAGCCCCGTTCAGCAAGAGAGCCTTCCGAGTAATCAACGACCTGTGGGTTTATCCAAATCTGGGCGGAAAAACGTTCATCCTCAGTACCCTGAACATGCGGATAGGGATATTGTCCAGCACGGAGATCAATGATACGGAGAATAAAACTGTTCTCTAAAGGATCTGCCCCTTGTTTTTCTTCCTGAGCAGCCTCTTTATTTGAACCATAATAATCAACCCAGGTTTTGCCCTGATGCATTTCCCAAGAGAAACCACGCAGGCCTGCGGGCAAAAAATCGCTGGCAAAAGGCGGGAGGGATTCGGTTTGCAGTTCAGAAATCTTCGGCCAATTGCTCGCTGCCTCATAGGTCCAGGTAATACTGTCCACAGCTCCAAGCAGGGATCGGTACAAAACTGGGGCCTGACTTTCCAGCCGAATATCCTTAATCTGATAAGATTTTTTTGCCGCAATGTCTTCTTTCGGTGCGACCTGAACATATCGCAAACCTGCAAGCAGGAAGATACAACAGAGAACAACGGCAAGTCCTACAACCTCACGCCCCGCAGCAAGCGGGGCAACAATCACTTCTTTGCATTCTTGTGTGTTGGTATTACTCATAAATCTCCACCTGCTTTTCCTGTATCTTACGAATATACCCCTTTTATGGGGACTTAAAAGCATGTATCCCACAACGAAGTGGTATTATTTTTTTTAGATACGTAACACTGTTTATAGGGTTACGCAATATTTTTTTAAATGCGGGTGTGAAAAAAATACCCGCACTATAAGACAACTTCGATTCAGGGCGACATCCAGCTGCACGGTATCACACCATACCACACAGTATCCCTACAGGCCCCCTACTGTACCCGCACTACACCCGTACTGTTTATCATGTTAAAATTTCTCCTTTAAACCAATTCTGCCATAACCGTATTAGCCAACAGGAGCCCCTGAGCTGTGAGCTGCAAACGATCCTGTACAATATGCAGCATACCTTGACGAATAAGGCGATGCAAGGTCTCACCGTAATAGCTTTCCGCCTTCATACCAAAACGATCAGTCAATTCTACCAGAGATACCCCTGCTGTCATGCGTAGCCCCATAATGACGGTTTCTCGAAATGCGGCATCCCGGTCGAGTTTTTCTTTCTCCGCCCAAATATTCTGTCCATTGCTCAAGCACTCCAAATACTCCAAGCGCTCGCAAAATTGATCGGCATCGGCAATCGCTGTGGAGCGCGTTCCATTAAGAAAAGCGACCGCCCCTGCCCCGAAACCTATGTACTCGCCGTTCTGCCAGTAATTAATATTATGACGGCATTGGTATCCCGGTTTGGCATAATTGGATATCTCGTACCGACCGAACTCGGCCTGCTTGAGCGCCTGCTGCGTTTTTTCGAGCATCAAAAGGATGGCCTCCTCATCAGGCAGGGAAAGACTGCCCTGTTCATCCAGTCGGGCAAAAGGGGTGCCTGCTTCGATGGTGAGCTCATAAATGGACAGGTGCTCTGGTTGCAGCTCTACGGCCCGGTCAAGACTGGCCTGCCAGCTCCGGGGATGTTGCCCTGGAAGCCCGTACATTAGATCAAGGTTGATATTATCAAACCCTGCTGCACGGGCCACTTGGAGAGTCTGCACGGCATCCGCCACGCTATGGGGACGGCCAAGCTGGCGCAACGCTCCATCGTTTAAAGATTGGACACCAATGGACAGGCGGTTGAACCCTGCTCGGCGCAGGACATTAAGCCCGGAGGCGTCAACCGTTGCCGGATTAACCTCAATGGAGATTTCCGCCTCGTCAGCACAGGGAAATTGAACCAAGCATTGAGCAAGAAGCCTGCTCAGCGTTTCTGGAGGTAATAAGGTCGGGGTGCCTCCGCCGAAGAAAATACTGGTCAAAGATTGTTGCTGATCACGATACTCCTCGCTGAAAGAACGGAGCTGTGTGCTGATTGCCTGGACATAGCGATGATGAAGATCTGGCCGACCTGCAAGGGAGTAAAAACTGCAATAGGGGCATTTGTGCAAACAAAAAGGTACATGGAGATAGAGGCCGAGATTATTCATTGGTGGGAAACTTGGACAGGCGAGGTGGAGACACTGGAAAATCAGGCGAGACGAGAACGAATTTCCGCACAGTCCTGCTGGACAGCGGTCATTAAGCCGTTATCGGCAAAACTGTACACGGTTTCTCCGGCACCGATGATCAAGTGATCCAACAGGTTAATATTCATAAATGAACACATCAAATACAGGGTGCGGGTCAGCTGTTCATCCTGGGTCGAAGGGCGAAGGCTGCCTGAAGGATGATTATGGGCAACCACAAGGGAGGCGGCATGACGGGCCAGGGCCGATTTGATCAGCTCACGGGGATAGAC